>NZ_JAAHHZ010000370.1:0-4672 GCF_010672005.1 Moorena sp. SIO4A5
CAATGACCTCATCAACATTTTTATAGCTCATCACAGGCAGGATAGAGCCAAAGATTTCCTCCTGCATGACGCTCATATCCTCGCTGACATTGGTCACGACATGGGGATAGATCAGCCGCCCATCGCTTTCCTCATGGTCTTTTACAGGATGGATGTTTGCACCTTTAGCTTTTGCATCGTCTAAAAATCGTTGCAGGCGATCATACTGTCTGTCGGTGATAATATGGGTATGCGTGTTTTTATTGTTACTGCTGATGTGGTATTCGGTGTAACGCTTGATAAACGTCTCAACAAATTCCTGCTCTCTGGCTTCGGGAACAAATACATAATCCGGTGATACGCAGATTTGACCTGAGTTAGTCGATTTACCGATGATCAGCGCATCTACAGCAGCATTCATATTGGCATCTTCGCCAATAATCGTGGGGGATTTACCGCCCATCTCCAAAGTGATGGGAGTAAGGTTATCGGCTGCTGCTTTTGCGACCAGCTTGCCGACAGTGGTTGATCCGGTAAAAATCAGATGATCAAATGGCAAGGCGGAAAATGCTGCGCCCATATCGGCTTCACCTTCGATGATGACGATATGATCAGAGATAGTTTCCACGACCTTGCGAAGCATTTGATTGGCGTTCGGTGTAAACTCGCTCATTTTAATCATCACGCGATTCCCTGCGGCCAGAGCTTGTATGGCTGGGCCAAGGGCAAGGAAGAACGGGAAGTTCCACGGTGTAATCACACCAACCACGCCTAATGGCTGATAATGTACAGTAACGCTGGAAGGGGTAAGCAATAAACCCGCATGGCGTTTGGATGGTTTCATCCATTTTTTGAGGTTCTTTAAAGCGTAATTGATTGCTGCAACGCTTGGCAATACATCGGCAATCAATGAATCAAACTCGCTGCGATAGCCGTAATCCTTTTTCAAAGCGTCATAGATTGCTTGCTCATTCTCGATCAGAGACTTCTTTAGTTTTAATAGCACCTCCTTGCGGTCTTTGTAGCTTGGGGCTGGCGCGTTGTTATACGCTGCCTTCATTGCCTCAAAGTCAGCTTGAAGCTGTGCCTGCGGGTTGGTGTTTTCTGTTTCTACTTTAATGTTTACTACTGTAGTCATGGTCTTTCTCCTTTAGGTGTGTTTAAAATTGGGTAATTCTCTAACTTTTCTGGCTAACAACGCTTTCGATGATCACTGTCATATCTTCAAGAAACTGCTCTCTGGATGTTTCTTCCAGCAACAGACCTTTTCCGGCAGAGATAAGAGCAAAGGCCGTTCCTGTTGCTTTTTCACTTGATGCATAGTTATGGCGTTCAAGAAAATCGGCTAGCCGCGCTCTGAACCGCAATGGCCAGTCCTCTTCGGAAGAATGCGTTGCCTGCAAAGCATCGTTCAATATTTCAGTTCCGTGGGAGTTCCTGACAATTTCTACTGCTTCGCCGATCAGGATATCAAAGACATTGATTAGCGTACGTAATGGTGGAAGATCTTCATTGTTCAATGCTGCAAAAATTCGGGCATACATACCGGATAGATAGGTATGGATCGTCCATTCATAACATTTTTCCTTTGAGCCAAATTTTTTATAGATCGACTGTCTGGAAACCCCTGCAGCACGGGCAATATCTTCCATAGATGTTTTGCGAAATCCATATTGAGCGAATGTGGCAAGAATATATTTGGCATTTTCTTTTTCATTTTCCTTTTTTACTGTATTTAACATCTCTTCAATCCCATATTTTTAAGCAAATGATATGTCCCGATGACCGGCAGAAACTGAATGCAAAATCGCTTCTACATCTCTGCGTCGCATCACTTTTGGAACGGCATAAGAACGCCATGCCTCGGCCAGCGCATCTTTAGCAATCTTTTGGAAATCCTTTTCCTCAAGCTCTGTCAGGTTGGCTGGAATGCCGACTTGTTCCGCCAATTGATCAACACGCGCACTAAAATGTTCGGCAAGTGTATCTGTATCTGCTGACGCTTCACCGCCCAGCATCACTTCCAGTTTAGCAAAACGCTCTGCGCAGGCCGACTTATTAAAACGTAAAACTCTTGGGAGTATGATGGCATTCGCCAAACCATGTGGTGTATTATAATGGGCGCTTACCTGATGCGAAATCGCATGGACGTAGCCCAAACTTGATTTGGTAAAAGCATAGCCTGCCAGGAAAGATGCTTGCGCCACCATCTCACGGGCCTTCAAATCGCCACCGTCAGCGTAAGCAGCCGGTAGAAAATCAAAGAGCAGTTTGATGGCCATCGCCGCATCACGATCCGTATCGGCAAAATTATTGCGTGATGTGTAGGCTTCAATCGCATGGGTAAGCACATCCATACCAACCGCTGCGGTCATATGTGCCGGCAAGGATTTTAGAAGCTCTGGATCGAGTGCCGCAGCAATCGGGACATATTTAGGATCAACGAAAAATTGTTTCTTATGGGTTTTCGGATCTGAAATCACGGCAGTATTTGTAACCTCTGATCCGCTTCCTGATGTTGTGGGAACGACATAAAACGGTAACGGAGGCTCTTTAACCTTTAAAATACCTGCCAGTTTATCCAGGCTTCGATTGTTTGTGCTGGCTGCTGAGACAACTTTTGCAACATCGATAATTGATCCGCCGCCTATGGCAAAAACACTATCACACTCATTGTCTTTACTGACTTTAAGGGCAGCTTCTACTTGTTCAAAAGTGGGGTTGGGTTTAACGCCATCAAATATAGTCACTTCACAATCATGTACTTTAAGGTGTTCCAGGAACCCATCAAGCATACCTTTTTCCAATAAAAAGTTGTCTGTGATCAGAAGTGGCTTTTTCTGACCTGCGGCAATCATCAGATCAGCCAGTTTTTGCGTAGACCCAGATCCGGAAAAAACCAGAGGTTTTTGTATCGGGTAAAAAGTTGAAAGTGCCCGAAGCGCATATGTGATCGGTGTTGGTAGCATTTTTTTTCTCCTAAATGTAAAGCGTTGCGTTACAACTAAGTGTCATAGTTGTAACCCTTACATTTACAAATATGACACTGAAATTTTATAATGTCAAGGGCCAGTTTACAGTTTTATATAAAACTGTAAACTAGCAAGAATTGAGGGGTATTGGAGGGGTGAGTGCTTGGTATGGTGCTTGATCGCCGAAAGCAGCATCACCCCAGCGATACCGATGAGTATCGCCACATAGTCCCCGATACGCAGTGTTTCGCCAAACAACAAGCTACCGAGAATGGCAGTTTAGATGGTTTCTGTTTTACATAGGCTGTGCCTACGGCAAAATTGCGATAACCAAACAGAATTACCACCAGTCTTGATTAAGGGAGTGAGACATCAGTGCTATGGCTTATGCCCCTAAGTCATAGTCTAAAGTTGCAATTATTGTGGGTCGAGAATTTATGATTGTGGTCTCAGAATGTCGATGATTGCGGGTCGAGCGACTTATGATTGCAGGTCGCTACATATACCAACTAGCATTGTCAGTTATCACCAAATCATACTTCCCCTACGATTGGGCAACCACTCAACACAATCTGGGTAATGCCTACTGTCAAAGAATTGCCCACGACAGGGATATTCAGAGCCTGATTGATCAAGGCACCGCTATGATTGAGTGGTATGTTACCAGGGATAAAATTCTTACCTTTGTTGTCACCAGTCACAGTCAGCAGCCCATAGTTGTGCCATCCTCTCCTGAAAAGCTGAAAACCTTGGAAGAGTGGGATAAAGACTATACCAATGCCTACCGCAACCAAAAAAATCAATGGATAACCGATCTATCCTCTCGTCTGGCGGAACTCGCTACAATACTAGATATTGATAACATTATTTCCAAGATTGATGGAATATTTGAGAAAGTTGGGGGTAAATGCGATCGCTTAATTCTAGTGCCCCATCGTTTCCTGCATTTGTTTCCCCTCCACGCTTTACCGTTATCAAAGGGAAATTTACTTATCGACCGCTTTGAAAGAGGGGTAAGTTATGCTCCTAGTAGCCAGTTACCAAATTTTGATATTGTGGCTGACAGATGAAATCACGACATTTCCGAAGTATCTCAGTAAACCAACGCAAGTCAGCATTATCTTCTACCCCTTCAATCCCATTCCGAGTGGCTAGGGATTCAGCAGCATCAGCTAAATCACCATCCCACTCTTCGATTACGTCAAGAGCTTCTAGCGCTTCTGGATTATTGGCCAGTTCGGAACGTAAGCTTGAAATCTGTTCTGATGTAAGTGTAGTCATCAAGTTAGTAGAGTAAACTTGCTGAATTTGACAACAACTTTCAGTTTACAACAATTGTTATCGAAAATAGCGCTTTTATGCCGTTGCTTAATAATGGAATGATTTTAAGCGCACCTGTGGAATGGGGATATTGGTGGAACTGGCATCTTGCCAGTTTCAATCTATTTTCCTGCGGGCAGGATGCCCACTCTATAATGGAATGATTTTAAGCGCACCTGTGGAATGGGGATATTGGTGGAACTGGCATCTTGCCAGTTTCATGCTTATTTTCCTGGGGGCAGGATGCCCACTCTATAATGGAATGATTTTAAGCGCACCTGTGGAATGGGGATCTTGGTGGAACTGGCATCTTGCCAGTTTCATGCTTATTTTCCTGGGGGCAGGATGCCCACTCTATAATGGAATGATTTTAAGGGAACCTGTGGAATGGAGAGCTGGGG
>NZ_JAAHHZ010000371.1:0-4667 GCF_010672005.1 Moorena sp. SIO4A5
ATCTGATTCAACATCAGGCGCAATAAATTAGAGCCTGAGCGTTGGGTGCCGATCATAAAAATAGACATAACTTTGAGCTATCCTCATCACTGAATTCCAATTGCTGACCTTGATCACCGATTAAGTAGAAGCAGCCATCAGAAAACGTTGTGGTTGCAATGCAGCACAATAAAAGTTTGGTCTTCACCAAAGCAACTCTCCCTAGCTGTGAGTGGAGCGGTGTTTAGCTGACTAACCAAGCTCTGTCTAGTGGATAAATGCACAGAAATCACTCTTGACTTACTGCTGCAATAGGGGGTTTGAGTAGCAATGCTACAGAAACTTAAGCCCTTGACTAAAACTGAGGCAGCAATAAATGCTTTAACAACCGATAAGCGCGTTTATATCTTGGTTGTAAACAAAATTCTTGCTGTACAAGGCATGCATGTAAGAGGCAAAAGGCAAGAGGGGAAAGAGATACGGAGTTTTATTGGAGAAGAAAAAAAGACCTCCTATGTTTACATCTGATTTATAAACCCTATAAACCAGATCACACCTTCGTTAACTGATTACCCGATCCGGGATAACAGCCGAAAATTAAGCACTATCACTAAAGTAGATAGGTTAAATGATTGACATTTTAGGCAGTTAAACCAACAATCAAGGGTTTTAGCTATAGGGAACAGCGGATCTGGGAACAGCGGATCTGGGAACAGCGGATCTGGGAACAGAGGGTGACAGACATTTTATATATCTGAGTGCGTAAGTCCTGTGTCATACCAATTCTTAGCGCTCACACCGCTAAACATCAATTTCATCTCCCCATCTCCCGACTCCCGACTCCCGACTCCCGACTCCCGACTCCCGACTCCCGACTCCCGACTTCAAAAAATCTGTATCAATGAAATAAAACTGAAGCCAAACTGAGAAAAAAAAGCAAAACTGAGACAACTGAGACAAAAACTGAGACAACTATTATGCCAACTTATGCTATATAGCGCCTCTCAATAGAATTAATTTCATCGGTTGATGGTTCAACCTGAGATTAGTCTGAGAAAAATCTAAGCTCACCCTGGGCTAAGTATGAAAAAAATTATACAACTAAGCCTAGTTAAAATAACTGAGGTAAAAAACTGAGACAAAAACTGAGACATTAGGCTCTGATCCGAATGCCATTGTAGAAATATAGACACCTTAGCGGCTAGACAAAAGCGCTAATGCCCTGTTGAAAGCTATGGTTTTTGCCTAAGGGTCAATGTTTGCCTGAGGTTAAAAACATTACACTGGTCTATGGCCGGTAGACCAGTGTTTACTTCCAGTCTCAACTTCATTCACCAACTTCATTCACTTGCATTCGGAGGAACTTTGATGTCAAACACTTTTATTCCCACTGGAGAAACTCTAACCGAGCCCGTAGTACTACCTGGAGTAGGGGATTCTTTAACCGTATTCGGTACATTAGATGTTGATGGTAGTGCTGTTGATATCACCGGCACTAATGCCAGCATCTTTAACGCAGAAACAGGGACAATTGATGGTAGCTTCAACGGTGTCAACTTCTTTAATGGTGGTGCTTCTTCTGGCACATTAACCAACCAAGGCTTGATTACCAGTGATAGTCGTCCCGTCAACATCGGTGGTCAGAACATCAGGGTTGATAACTTAGCCCAGATTATCTCTTCTGCAAGTCCTCGGGATGGTGTCGTTTACGCTGACCAGACTGCTACATCCTATGATATTTTCAACGGTCCTGATGCTGTAATTGATGTGGGTGAGGGGAATGATGGAGATGCCATTTCTCTACAACTCGGTGCTAATGTCACAGGTAGTGTGGTTAATCAAGGTACGGTGATCGGACGTGGTGTGCCGGTGGGTAACAACCAAGCTACTGCGATTCGCCTCAGACAGGGTACTGACATCGGAGGAGCGGATGTCTCAGTCTTCAATGGTGATATTGTCAATGAAGGCACCTTGACCTCAGAAACTGACAGTGGTGTCCTGATTGAGTCGGGAGTCGAACTCAACGGTACAATCGTTAACAACGGTACGATTGATGGTGCTTTCAACGGCGTCAGCTTTGGCAATGGCGGTACCTCTTCTGGAGCGCTGCAAAATTTCGGTACTATCACTAGTGCTAGTCGTGCCGTAAATATCGGTGGTCAAGATATTAGCCTTCAAAACTTCGGTGAGATTCTCACCTCTGCCAGTCCCCGGGATGGTGTGGTTTACACTGACCAGAGTGCGCTTTCCTACTCGATTGTCAACGAAAGTAGTGGTCTGATCGATGTGGGTGAAGGCAATGATGGAGATGCCATTTCTCTACAACTCGGTGCTGATGTCACAGGTAGCGTGATTAATCGGGGTACGGTGATCGGACGTGGTGTGCCGGTGGGCAACAACCGAGCTACTGCTGTTCGCCTCAGACAGGGTACTAATACTGACCTCTCAGTCTTCAATGGTGATATTGTCAATGAAGGCACCTTGACCTCAGAAACTGATGCGGCAGTACTGATTGAGGACGGAGTCGAACTCAACGGCGAAATCATTAACAGGGGCACTATCAACGGTGGTGTTGTTGCAGGCAGCCCTCAGGTGGCTATTGATGTTCAGGATGCTGAGGGTGACGTAACTATTGTTAACCAAGGCACTATCAACGGCGATGTTCTACTCAGTGCGGGTGATGATACCTATGATGGTATCGCAGGCACTGTTAATGGTACTGTTTTCGGTAATGAAGGCAATGACACTCTGATTGGTGGTAGCGTTAATGATGTCTTGAACGGAGGGGTTGGCAATGACTTGTTAACTGGCAATTCAGGTGCAGACATCTTCGCCTTCGGCAGTGAAATCTTCCAAGACGGTCTCCAGGATTTTGACCAAATCACTGACTTTCAGGCAGGGGATAGCTTTGATTTCGCTGATGAGTTCTTGGGCAATATTAGTTTCGGTCGCGAAACAGTTAGTGGTCAAGAAGCGGTAGTAGCCATCCTTGGTGGCGAGGATAATCTGACTGTATTCGGCAATCTTGATGCTGCTGAGCAGGCACTTGATGCATTTGTGTAACACAACAGTTTAATCCCAAGACTGTTCCGATTAGTTCTTACATAAAAGGTGTTTACCCAAGACTGTTAGCGATCGCTAGTTAGATTAGCGATCGCATTTTTTATCTAAGCTCAATAGCTTACATAAAAACCATATAGCAGTTTTCAATTGGGTGAGGTATAAATTCCTAGGGAGTAGGGAGTAGGGAGTAGGGAGCAGGGAGCAGGGGGAGCATGTCACCTTTGTAATTAGGTACATGGATCCCCCCTCCTTAAAAAAGGGGGGAATTAGATGAAAAACTCCCTGTGATTAAGAATTCGATTCAATTCAAAAGTCCCCCTTATTAAGGGGGATTTAGGGGGATCTAAACCAGGAATTAACAAAACTGACATGCTCCCGGGAACAGGGAACAGGGAAAAAATCCTGTGTACCTCACCGAATTAAAAAACGCTGTAATATGAGCTCAAAATGATATAAGTCTGAATAAAATCGCAAAACTGATACAAAAACTGAGATAAATAGTCTTGATTACTATGCTATAACCACCCCTAAGCTTGTTGAGTATCTCTATTTATTGGTCAATCTGAAAGTAACTTAAACTTAATCTGAATACAGCCTTAAAATAATCTAATAAAAATCACAAATATCAGCTTAATAAAAACACTTGATTCAAAAACTGATGCAAAAAATGAGACAGTATTCCTGGCTCTGCTCATTACTCTAAAACTAGACAGGTAAAGAGGACAGGGTAATGTGGCAGAAAATCATCGTTTGGCTTATAACTGAAATTATTTTAAACTTGGTAGGAATTGATGACCTAGCGGACTATAGCGAATTCATCTTTGAGAAACAAGTCATTAATTTCAACAGCTCTCAGCTGTCAGCTGTCAGCCGTCAGCTCAATGCTTACGTTTGGGAGAATCATTTCCCCTAGCATCAGGGATGTCGGTAAGTGTGAATATTAAGGAGATAAAGCATCGAGTGATTACTATCTTTACTGGCTTTTTAAATAATAAGTTTGATAGTTTAAAGGGGACTAAATAGAGGTAATTTAGAATTAATAATTTAGAATTAATAATTTAGAATCGGGAATCGGGAATCGGGAATCGGGAATCGGGAATCGGGAATCGGGAATCGGGAATCGGGAATCGGGAATCGGGAACAAGTAATCCAAAATAGGTAATCCAGAACAGGTAATCCAGAACAGTAATAATAGTTGACTGCATCGCTACTCCCTACTCCCTACTCCCTACTCCCTACTCCCTACTCCCTATTCCCTATTCCCTGTTCCCTTTGCTAGATTTTTATGAATTTTCAGTAAAGTTCTTTTAAAGAGTTCTTAAATCATTAAAACTTAACTCATAGTTTATGAAATAATCCGAGAAATCGGGAGCATTTTGATTGATTAACATGAAACCTCGGATTGATCGACTTCTGCAAACAAGTCCCTTTGTTCTCTATTCTCTACTAGCTGCAACTACAGCATTAGGACAAATCACTCCAGATAATACCCTCGGTAAGGGGCTTGCAAATAAATAAGGTACCATTAGATAGGCTCAATCATAACATCCCATTTGGGAAGAGATTCAGACCTTTGCCACTGTTGTTTGTAGGGTTTTAGTTCATCCTCAGGCACCGTAATCTTT
>NZ_JAAHHZ010000372.1:0-4659 GCF_010672005.1 Moorena sp. SIO4A5
CTCAGAGGGTGGGCAGTGCCTATCAACGCGCTTTGCAAGCTTCGGAATCTGTCGAAAGCACTGCCCACCCTAGATTACAGAGTGCAAATGTAAATAAAAATAACAATATTATCGTCTCAGCTTTAAACTGCAGAATGTTGAGTATACTTAGATAAATAGCCTGTTAAGTTTACTGAGCTAAAGGTATGTTTTCAGGGCAATCAAACATACCTAACGGGAAAGGGTTTTTCTATATATGTCCAATCTTTTCAGGGCAATATCTACAATAAATTAGCTTCGCTAAATGGTGTTTTTTTTAGGATAAAACCTAGGAAATATGAAATTAATAACGAAGTCTCGTTATTAGAGGATGTTTTAACGTTTCCTAGACTAGTTAAAAGCCATTCCATGACCTTGGAATAATAAGGCATTCAGCCATTAAAATCAATGCTTGGAAGTAAACCAAGGTACTTTTAAAATATCCTCGCCGTCTGTTTGGCGCTGCTATTTAAAAGTAAATTTTAATAGTTTGAGCCTTCTCAATCTCATCAGGTGTAATTGGTATAATTCGTCATCCTCTGTCTTTGTGTAAGAGTAAGATAATTTTTTTTGATACTAATTATCTGTAAAGTTGCACTTAATCCTTGGTCACAAATTACCAAGGATACCCGGTTTATTATGGCTAGATACATTCAGTTTCAGGAGTTTTATAGAGCATGGTAAAAGCTGATTCAACGGTAGTAGCAATTAAGGAACAGTTATCTTCCGATTTTACTGGAGAAACGATTATTCTCAACTTCAAGTCTGGAGTGTACTTTGGTCTCAATGCTGTAGGTACCAGTATTTGGAATCTGATTCAGGAACCAAAGACTGTTAATGAAATTCGGGATGCCATTTTAGCAAAGTACCACGTGGAGCCTGAGCAATGCGAAAATGACATTTTGGGATTACTCCAGGAACTGCATACTGAAGGACTAATTGAGGTAGGGGATGAAACAGCTACGTAAGTTCTTAAGCCTTACCCATACAGAGCGCCAACTTTTCATCAAAGCCTTTGTATTGCTGGCATTAGTCAGATTGGGGATGTGGTCGTTGCCATTTAAGACTTTACGACGACTTTTAGCAATTATCAGTCAAGCAAATCCTGTCGGGTTACGACGATATTCCCCTACCATAGACCAAATTGTTGAGGCGGTGAATCGTAGCAGCCGTTATCTCCCTGGTAATGCTAAATGTTTAGCTAGAGCCTTAACTACGCAAACTCTGATGAGTCAGTGTCGTTACTCAGCTGAACTGCGAATTGGGGTTGCTAAGGGAGAGCAAGGACAATTTGAGGCTCATGCTTGGGTAGAAAGTCAGGGACAAATCGTGATTGGTGATCTGACTGACCTTTCTCGATTCACTCCCATGTCATCCTTTGAAAGAAGTAGATTATGAAAAAGCGTACTCTCCTTAAACTTCACCGCACACTAGCCCCAATTCTTTTCTTGCCTTTATTGCTCACTACAATTACGGGTATCGTATACCGTATCGGCAATACTTGGTTTGGTATGCCCAGGAAATATGCACAAATTATGATGGCGATTCACGAAGGTAGATTTTTGGGGAAAGAGCTTGTGCCTATCTATGTCTTGTGGAATGGCCTGGGAATGATTGGGCTGTTGGCGACAGGAATTGTGCTCAGTGGTGTATTTCGTAATCAACGTAGTCAAGCATCAAATAGCCATAGAGGGGTGATCAATGATGGGAATCAGTAAATCACAAAACTTGAAATCGAATGATGATAATCTTAGGAAACAGGCCATCCTCTCATATTTGGCTTTGGTGTCATTGTGGATATTAGCCAACGTTGTCAGTGAGGGGATAGAAGAGTTCTCCTTCTTTTTCGAGACAGTGTTTGCACTCACCCAGTGGCTTGTATTGCGGCGATACATTCGCAATTTGGGTTGGTGGATACTTACCAGTATTTGGGGTTGGACGATCTACTCGATTCTGATTCAATTATTTGGCGTTAGGAATTGGATTGCAACCATGCTTCCTGAAGCAGACATGGAAATAGGAGGAGTACCGATCGGGGTGCAGGTATTTTGGGCTAGTGTTCTACTCAGACTCCTAGAATGGACTATCATTGGAATTTTTCAATGGCTCCAGTTGCGGCGTTTCATGGAACATGCAAGTTGGTGGATACCTGCAAGCGCTTTAGGGGGAGCAGTCAAAGGAGGATTAGAATTCAGCATCAGAACCGTAATCGACGGTGTACCTGGTGCTCTTGTAGGTGCATGTGGATATGGCGCTGTCACTAGTATTGTGCTGGTATTGCTATTGAAAAATCGCATTCACAAGCGCCTTAAGCGTCGTCAAACATTTTGGAGTTCAGTTTAGCAGGCTGTAGCAAAGGGAACAGGGAACAGGGAGCAGGGAGCAGGGAGCAGGGAGCAGGGAGCAGGGAGTAGGAAAGTCGGAAGTGCGAAAAATTTTGTGTACCTCATCAATATCAAAAACACTATAAGTAGCTGTGCTCTGATCAAGGAGTTATAGCGGCAGATAAGTTAATTATGAAAATGGGGCAAAAAAGATAAAGTCCAGTTCTTAATTGGCAATAATAAATAACTTGGGTTGGATGCCAACTGCTCTATTCCCTGTTCCCTGTTCCCTGTTCCCTGTTCCCTGTTCCCTGTTCCCTGTTCCCTAAAAAACCATAAATATGTACGTAAACATTGTCGCAAACCGCTATAGATTATGAGTGGAATTGTAGGTATTTACAATCTTGATGGTCGCCCGGTGGAGCGCGAAAAGATCGGGCGTATGGTGGATGTGTTGGCGCACCGGGGACCAGATGGCGCTGAGGTTTGGTGCGATGATAGCTCTGTAGGTTTAGGACATCGGATGTTATGGACGACACCTGAATCGTTATTAGAGCAATTACCTTTAAAAGACCGCACTGGTAATTTAATACTGACAGCGGATGCTCGCATTGATAATCGGGATGAGCTTATTTATGCACTGAAATTAAACGATCGTCCAGCCGATAAAATTACTGATAGCGATTTAATTTTAGCCGCTTACGATAAATGGGGGCGAGACTGTCCGGGTAAGGTAATTGGTGACTTTGCTTTTGCTATCTGGGATAAGCGTAAGCAGCTATTGTTTTGTGCCAGAGATTATATGGGGGTTAAGCCATTTTATTATCACTATCAACCCGGTAAATTGTTTGTCTTTGCTTCGGAAATAAAAGGATTATTCTGTTTAGATGCAGTACCCCGTAACGTCAATGATGCCAAAGTTGCTATTTATCTGTGTCAGTTAAGTGGGTTTGCCAAATTAAAACCCGATACTTTCTATCAAGATATTCTGCGTCTGCTTCCCGCCCACTGGATGGAAGTGAGCGAGAAAGGGATAGAATCTCAGTCTTTTTGGGATTTAGATGCCGAAGCAAAGAAGATACAGCAGACGTTAAAGACTGATGCTGACTATGTGGAGGAATTCCGCAAGCGATTTACCGAAGCGATAGGGTGTCGTCTGCGGAGTGCTTACCCAGTAGCGTCTACTCTCAGTGGTGGTGTCGATTCTTCTTCCGTTAGTTGTGTGGCGCGGAATTTGTTGCGGGAGAAAGATAGTGATGCAGAATTGTTAACGATTTATTCTGATTGTGATACCCCTTCGGCTGATGAGACGGCTTATGTAGATACCGTATTGGCCCAGGGTGGTTTTAAGCATCATGTTGCGAAAGTAGGTAATCCCATTAGTGCTGCTCAAACCGTTACTCCTTGGTTAGACCAACCAGTACAAATGCCCACCCCAGCCATGTTGTTGGCGATTGTTCGGGAGGTCAAACAACAAGGTGCAAGGGTGGTGTTAACGGGACATGATGGGGATACTATTGTTTCTCACGGTACGGATTATCCTCATGAGTTACTGGAATTAGGGGAATGGGAAAAGCTTCTAAAAATAGTAGAAGGTCGTTATCAAAATAAGTCTGATAGTGCTAAGGAAATTGAGGCAGATTTATATCAATATCTGGTGCCTTATGCTACAGAGTTAGTTAAAAAGTTTGAATGGCATAACTATATTAGTATCTTTTATAAATCCGCTAACTATTGGCAGTTTAATCCGCAAAGAAATATTAAGTTATTTTTACGAAGCATCTATAATAATTTTCGTATGCTAAAGTGGAATAACTACAATGCAATTATTGCTAAAAAACTTGCAAAGTCTATTAAATTAGGTAAATTACTCCGAGATGAGTTCAATTATCAATTTGGCTACTTACCTACTGAATATTTAAACCATTACCGAGCCATAACTTCCGGTAATATGCAGGAAGGTAGCGAACAAATTGATGGGATTAGTGCAGCAGTTAGCATCGAACCTCGTCATCCTTTTTTAGATAAAAGAGTGATTGAGTTGTGTTTAGCAGCACCCGCTCATTTGAAATACTGTAATGGTTTTGGGCGCGGTGTAATGCGAAGGGCGATGAAGGATATATTGCCTGAAGAGGTTCGTCGGCGCAGAAGCAAGGTGGATTTTTATGGATTTATTATCAACAGGATGGAAACTGCTGAAAGCCGTGTAATTGAAAATTTATTGTTAGAGCAAAAATCAAAGTTATCCCATTACATAAATACCAATGCGGTACAAGAAAAGTATCAAAAGTTTTCAAACTCTGCCGCTAAATGGCAG
>NZ_JAAHHZ010000373.1:0-4638 GCF_010672005.1 Moorena sp. SIO4A5
CAGGTCCCAGTGCATCTCATCGGCAACGGGCTTGCCCACAAGGGAGTCATCCCCGGCTCTGCCTGCAGGAAGCTCCACAAACCCCCCCCAGACCGACCTCGCCGCCGACGCGCTCGACCTTCGTGCTGGGCGATCGCTCCGTTACCTTCTCCTGGCAACTCAACCCTCAATACTCCACTTCTAACCCATATCCACCAACGGCGAGCCTATTCCTCAATGGGACTCGCCGTTGCTTTTTGCTAGGTATTGCCGAGAGAATCCTAGGGTGGGCATTGGTTCAGAAACCGGCCATGGGTAGCGCACGTTGGTGGGCATTGCTCAGATGAATTTGGGCAGGATTTGGGTAAGTAAACCGGCAATGCCCACCCTACAGAATGCTCGGGAGTACGCGATCGCATTTACTTATAAACATCTCCACGAGAACCAATTGCAGTGATAATATAAACTTCCTTTTCTTGATCTTTCCTAAATAATATCCGATACTTACCCACACGCAAACGAAATTCAGGACGACCTTTTAAGGATTTAATATCCAGCGTCGAAGGATTAGAAATTAAGGTATCTAACGCATTAATTATCCGAATTTTATCATCGGTTTGCATTCGCATTAAATAGCGTTCAGCTTGTTTTAAGAGAATATAGTCAATCAAAATTATCTCCTAATAACTTACGCTTTAAATCTTTAGATGAAATTCCTTTATCGTTACCTGATAGATAATTTTTCCAAGCTTCTTGACTTTGAACAATTTCTGTGATTGGAATGGTTTCTTCATCTCCTTCTACTTCTATCCCTTGATTAACTAAGACTTTTAATTCATCTAGTAATCGTAGTTGGTCAGAGAGACTAAGAGAATGAATTTGATTAAGTACCTGATTGTAATTTGTCATAGTCATAAGTTGTAGTGCTTCTTGTAAGGGTTATTAAATTTCAAGCTTCATAATCAAACTAATAGTTAAGTTTATCTTACTGAAACCTAACTTATATAACGGTTGGCATTTAAATAAATTATACTATAAAATTCCGTAAGATTGATTGTTTGACAAAAATTAACATTTACATAAAATTGATTACTGGAAATAAAACAGCGCTATCAAAATAAAAAAATAGCCGTAGAAAGACTATCCACGGCTATTTTAATTATCTATGTCAATGAGTTTCCAAACCCAACCTGATGTATTCGATGTAATTGGCCAAAAGCCAAGCTACAGTAACAGATTCGAGCCTTTGGTCGGGGGGAAAACCCCCCAGAAATTTAGCGATGCAGCGCGGTCTTGGGGAGGCAGCGCGGTCTTGGGGGTCCCCCCCATGAGCGACTGCCGTGGTTTCCCCCATGAGCGACTGCATCAAGACAAGGTGTTATGGTAACAGCCAATACTTCATCATTTTAGTAATGACTTCCCCTGGAACCTCAGTCGGCTCAAGAGGAGACCATTCGGCAATCTATGCATAGCCCAATTTATAAAGCATTTGGATACTATAGATTACTGCTTCACGAGAGCCTTTCAAAGTGTGATCAACAGGTTGTTTATTGAAGTTTTTATTAAAGTATTTTGACATAGATTAACCCTGGAAATTCTTCTGTTTATTTTGATAAATTTAATGATTATGTTTTAAATTTTAAAGGATTTAAAAAAAAGGGGTTTTTGGTAAGTTTTAGGGGGAATAAAAAAAAGCGTAGCATTATTGAAAAATCGTAGGGTGGGCATTGCTGATTAATATCATGATTTAACGGCGATCAATGAAATGGTAAATGCCCACCAATCCACAATAATCCTAGGCTAGTAATTGCTGATCAATATCATTATTGAACGGCGATCAATGAAATGGGCAATGCCCACCAATCCACAATAATCCTAGGGTGGGCATTGGTTCAGAAACCGGCCATGGGTACCTTGGTTGGTGGGCATTGCTCAGATGAATTTGGGCAGGATTTGGGTAAGTAAACCGGCAATGCCCACCCTACAGAATGCTTTGGTGGGCATTGCTGAGATCAATTTGGGCAGGATTTGGGTAAGTAAACCGGCAATGCCCACCCTACAGAATCCTTTGGTGGGCATTGCTGAGATCAATTTGGCCAGGATTTGGGTAAGTAAACCGGCCATGCCCACCCTACAGAATCCTTTGGTGGGCATTGCTCAGATGAATTTGGCCAGGATTTGGGTAAGTAAACCGGCCATGCCCACCCTACAGAATGCTCCCGATTCCCGATTCCCGATTCCCGATTCCCGATTCCCGATTCCCGATTCCCGATTCCCGATTCCCGATTCCCGATTCCCGATTCCCGATTCCCGATTCCCGATTCCCGATTCCCGATTCCATGGTTGCCATAAGTACCCGCAAGGGTACTGTCAACCCTAGTGCAGCCTTGCGATTATGTACATAGAAAGAACATTCAATTGAGTTCTTTTTAGTAGTTAATTGTCAGGAGAATGGTTATGTCAGAAACTGAAAGAGTTTCCAATCAAACCAACCAAGCCAAGGAAATAGAACGGGACGATCAGCCGCTCCATGAAATCACTTCCAGCGAAACTCCATCCCAGTCAATAGATTACGAAGACGAATTTGAGGGAATGATGGGTCGCGGTCAAATCGAAGCAGTACCCGGATTCAATAAATCCCGAGCGCTTAATGACGGTTTGGATTTCGACGAAAGAATTTTGGTCACAGAAGATTTGGAAAATCTTCCAGATGCTGGTGCTAAAGAATTCCAAAGACCGGAGTCAGTATGTGGTAGTGACGACCGCATCCGTATTTCCCCAGCTACTAGTGTTCCCTGGCGATGGATTTGCCAGTTAATCATTACCAAAGCTGATGGCAGCCGGTCCCGGTGTACTGGCTGGTTCATTGGACCACGGACAGTAATGACTTCTGGACATTGCGTCTATAGCCATAGTGCTAATGGTTGGGCGCAGAAAATTGAGGTCTTTCCCGGTATGGATGAGAACGAAGCTCCCTTCGGCTCCCAAGTTGCCACGTCCTTCCGCAGTGTAAAAGGCTGGACACAAGAACAAGATGATGACTTCGACTACGGAGCAATTATTCTACCGGATGACACCCTAGGGAACCGAGTCGGCTGGTTCGGATTTATCAATCTATCCGACGAGTTACTGACAAATCTACAGGTAAATAACTCTGGCTACGCTGGTGACAAACCATTTGGCACACAATGGTTCAATGCTGGCCGAATTACCAGCATCAGTGGTGGCAAGCTCTCCTATATGCTCGATACCTATGGCGGTCAAAGTGGTAGCCCCATCTGGCGCTTCCAAGATGGTGAACGCCATGCAGTGGGAA
Organism: Moorena sp. SIO4A5; assembly: GCF_010672005.1. Taxonomy (NCBI): domain Bacteria; kingdom Bacillati; phylum Cyanobacteriota; class Cyanophyceae; order Coleofasciculales; family Coleofasciculaceae; genus Moorena; species Moorena sp. SIO4A5. The sequence continues at coordinate 3,296 of NZ_JAAHHZ010000373.1, forward strand.
TTCACGGTTATGGTGGCTGTCCTAACAGTGCTGTCCGGATCAATAAGTCTGTGTTTGATAATATGTCCGCTTGGAAAAATCTTTAATATCTCCGGGACTAATCAGCCGTCAGGTATCAGCGGTCAGCTATCAGCGGTCAGCTATCAGCTTATGCGCTACGCGCACGCTACGCGAACAGTGATCAACATTCAGTTATCAGTTATCAGCTGACCGCTGACCGATGCTTCACAGGCTGGAAGCCTGTTCCACAAAGCTGACTGCTGACTGCTGACTGCTTACAAATCAACTAACAAAGGACAAAACCGTCAGATGACTACTAAACTACAAATTCCTTTTAAATCTTTTGCTTTGAGCAGTCTTATCGGATTAAGCCTGCTGTTTTCTGCTTGTAGCGCTCCCCAACCAGACGTTTCACCGGAAAACAATCAGGGTAATAATCCAGATAATAATCCAATAGTTACCTCAACTGATGAACAAATGATTATCGAAGGTAAAATTGTCGCAGTTATGGAAAGTTTCCCTCTACAGTTGAAGGTAGAAACTCAGTCTGGTTCCTATAGTGTACAACTTCTTTCCGATACCAAAATCACTCGTCAAGGAGAAACTGTTGACCCAGGAAAATTAAGTCCTGACCAAAAAGTTCGGATTAAAGGTCAGAGTTCTGGTTCCAGTAAGTCTGCTATCACTGCTGAAACTATTGAAATCCAGTAAGCCCTCAGCGGTCAGCCGTCAGCGGTCAGCTTTGTGGAACAGGCTTCCAGCCTGTGAAGCATCGGTCAGCTATCAGCCGTCAGCTTATGCGCTACGCGCACGCTACGCGAACAGCCGTCAGCTATCAGCCGTCAGCCGTTAAGTCACAGGCTAGAAGCCTGTGCCACAAAGCACCTCAAGTAGCGTGCGCATAAGCTGAATGCTGTTCGCGTAGCGTGTGCGTAGCACATATGCTGAATGCTGTTCGCGTAGCGTGTGCGTAGCACATATGCTGAATGCTGATAGCTGATAGCTTACAAATCACCTTTGTTTATCTAACAACGGAGCTGCCTCTAGCAAGGTTCTAGTGTAAGGATGCTCAGGATTAGTAAACAGGTCATGAGTTGGTTTCTTTTCAACAATCTGACCTTTATTCATCACGGCGATTCCATCACAGAAAAACCGTGCTACCCAGAGGTCATGAGTAATAAACAAATAGGTAAGATTAAAGGCTTCTTTCAACTCTAACATTAATTCTAATACTTGAGTTTGGACACTAGCATCCAGCATACTCACTGGTTCATCACAAATCACCAAACTAGGATGAGTAATCAATGCCCGAGCAATAGCAACCCGTTGTTGTTGTCCTCCAG
>NZ_JAAHHZ010000374.1:0-4629 GCF_010672005.1 Moorena sp. SIO4A5
TGGTATTTTGCTCACTGTTGTTTGTCTCTTCCTCCCATTCTTGATGGGCAAAGCATGAAGGGGGAACAAATGTAAGAAGCGATGGGGGATGAGAATCAACTGCTCACACTTTTGGGGGAGTTCAGCGAGAATTTCCTCTATATGTAGAATCTGGGCTAATCGGTTTAGTAGCTGATCTAGGTTAGTTTCCCACTGGTCTTTTTTCTCGTAGTAAGTAGTCAGGTACTCATTAAAAGTCAAATCAATAAGGGCTTCCCGCTCTTCAGAAGAAGATTGCCTAACCTGCGGGTGCCAATTTTGAGGGGTGATGATAAAGGTGAGAATCTTATTGTTTGTGATATACCACTGAATAATAGCAGTGTGGTCATCAATGAGGGTTTGGATATCACTAAAGGGAATGGGTTCAACCTGTTGGGTGCATCTAAAACTATCATCTAGTTGGTTGATTTCCTTGAATAACTTATCCTGCTCCTGTTGTAAGCGGTTTAACGTTTGCTGGTTTGTCTTGATAGTTTCGCGGTATTTCTCCTCTGACTCCCGATTTATTGTTAATATCTCTAACTCTCGCTGTATTACTGGGATTTCCTGTCGCAGTTGTTCGAGTTGCTGGCAATGAGTTTGGTGAAGCTCTGGGTTGGGATAGCGATCGCGTTTAGGATATAGGGTTTTGTTAGCTAGGAGTTCTGCTAGGTTTCTGCCTTTGCTACGTTCAACATATTCAATTGCTTCGGTGGGTTTGTTGAGTTCCAGACAGACTTCTACCATGCAGCTGTAAATTTGGTTATATTCTTCAGCCAGTTTTTGTTTGTCTGCTTCGATGCCAGAACCAGAGACGATCTCAACCCGCAGGGATTCTACTGTTTCAATAGCCTCAGCAAAAGCATTGTAGGCGTTGGTAAACTTTTGAGCCTCTTGGTAGACAAACCCAAGGTTAAATTTAGTTTTGGCATGGTTTTGGGGAAAAGCCTCACGGGTGAGTACTTGCAAAGCTGCTTGGGAAGCTTTGATGGCATCTTCGAGGTTGTCAGCCTTCTGACCCCTGATTCTGTATAAGTAGGCATTTCCCAGATTATGTTGAGTGGTTGCCCACTGTTGGGGAAAAGCCTCAGGGGTGAGTACTTGCAAAGCCCCTTGGTAAGCATTGATGGCGGCTTCGAGGTTGTCTGCCTTCTTTCCCCTGATTCTGTATAAGTAGGCATTTCCCAGATTATTTTGAGTGGTTGCCCACTGTTGGGGAAAAACCTCACGAGTGCGAACTTGTAAAGCAGCTTGGGAAGCATTGATGGCGGCTTCGAGGTTGTCTGCCTTCTGACCCCTGATTCTGTATAAGTAGGCATTTCCCAGATTATGTTGAGTGGTTGCCCACTGTTGGGGAAAAGCCTCACGGGTGAGTACTTGCAAAGCTGCTTGGTAAGCATTGATGGCGGCTTCGAGGTTGTCTGCCTTCTGACCCCTGATTCTGTCACTGTAGGCAGTTGCCAGATTATTTTGAGTATTTGCCCACTGTTGGGGAAAAGCCTCACGGGTGTACACTTGCAAAGCCCCTTGGTAAGCATTGATGGCGGCTTCGAGGTTGTCTGCCTTCTGACCTCTGATTCTGTTACTGTAGGCAGTTGCCAGATTATTTTGAGTCCTTGCCCAATCGGTGGGAAAAGCCTCACGGGTGCGCACTTGCAAAGCCCCTTGGTAAGCTGTGATGGCGGCTTCGAGGTTCTCTGCCTTCTGTTCCCTGATTCTTTCACTGTAGGCATTTGCCAGATTATTTTGAGTCATTGCCCAATCTTGGGGAAAAGCCTCACGGGTGTACACTTCCAAAGCATCTTGGAAAGCTGTGATGGCGGCTTCGAGGTTGTCTGCCTTCTGACCTCTGATTCTGTATAAGTAGGCATTCCCCAGATTATTTTGAGTGGTTGCCCAATCGGTGGGAAAAGCCTCACGGGTGCGCACTTGCAAAGCCGCTTGGTAAGCTGTGATGGCTGCTTCAAGGTTGTCTGTCTTCTGACCCCTGATTCTTTCACTGTAGGCATTCCCCAGATTATTTTGAGTCCTTGCCCAATCTTGGGGAAAAGCCTCACGGGTAAAAACAGTGCCAACCAGCTCATAGCCAGTAATGGCAATCTCCAAGTTAGTCGCTCTACTGCCTTGGGGAAACTGTGCAATCAGATTGCTGAAATTGACAATAATCTCTGCGATGCCTTGGGCTAGTTCTGGTTCTACTTCTGCCAGTTTCGCCGTTGCCCAGGCTCGTAACAGCAGTGCCAAGTTATCATCTAGCTGATCTAGGTTTGCTTGCAGTAGGGGATAAACCACTTGCGGGTTGCCGTTGCTTTTTCCAGTTGCCTGCAATACCTCCATCAGCAAGTTAAGTTGTGAGTCGATTGATGACAATCTCAGGGCTTCAGTTAGCTGACCGGCAACATTAGTTAAATATTCAGCAGCATTGTTATTGCCCTTCTCTAACAACAACTCTGCCTCCTGTTGGATTACCTGCACCAACCCCCCATCTACCAAATCCCAGTGGGACTTCAAAATTTCTAGTTCCTTGCCACTGGGACAACTCAGCAGCTCTTGAATCAGATTGCGATAGTCTTGGAGGCGTTCTTCATCCATGGGGCAAAGCAGGTGTTAACCAATAGCTGCTGCGATCAATTATTATTACTTAATTCTATAGTATTCGCCAAGAAGGGTAGTGGTAAAGATGTAGTAATTTGGCTACGGTGTAGTCAAGGTTTCGGGAGTTAAAATCACTACTTGTCTACCACCACCAGCAAACGTTTAATCTGAGTTATGGAAAGCTGACCGCTGACCGCTGACCGCTGACCGCTAAATGCTTACTAGAACTCAATTTAGCTCTGATTCAGCACTGTCAATAGTTCGACGAATCCGTCGTTTGCGCTCACTTTTACGCACACCCCCTGCCATTTCGTATTCAAAGCTGTTTTTGCCATACTTAACAGCAACGGCCAATAGCATTTTCTCACTGATGTCTGTCAATACCTCTTCTGCTTCTAAAAGATTATTATAGGCCGCATCAACAGTTGAGAGGATAGTGTTATAAGTTTCTAATTTTTCTCTCACAGATTGGATAGAAGCTTCCAACTCTTGAATTGTCATACCATTGCCTAAATCGAGCCTAGCGTTAATAGATTTAAGACTAGCAAGTCGCCGTTCTGCATTCATCAATTTTCTTGAACTTCGCTTGAGTCGAGCCATAGATTATCTTGCCATAGTTAAGCTTACATCAACTATAGTGCTCCAAAAAAACTAGCAATGTAATCAGAAAAATCCTCATAAAAACTGGGAGTAATTGATAGAATTTTTTTGAGGCGTTCAGTGAATTTATTGATATAGCGCTATGGGCAAGGGCATCGGGAATCGGAACCCACCCCTAACCCCTCCCAGGAGGGCATCGGGAATCGGAACCCACCCCTAACCCCTCCCAGGAGGGGAACGGGAATCGGGAAAACAATCCCTTGTAAGCTACTCCCTACTCCCTACTCCCTACTCCCTTTGCTATAGCACTGATAAAACAGCAAACTGTACTGGCATGTGAGAAAATAGTACTCGTTAAGAACAAACAGGTGCCTTTTTTTAATACATAAGTACTATTTTATTAGCAACAAGTACTAGTTACTGATAAACGAGTACTGGTATATGAGAAACTAGTACTCGTTAGTGAGAAACGGGTACTCGTTAACGAGAAACGGGTACCCGTTTGTTATACACCAGTACTGGTATGTGAGAAACGAGTACTAGTATGTGAGAAACGGGTACCCGTTTGTTATACATAGGTACCCGTTTGTTATACACCAGTACTGGTTAACGATAAACGAGTACTGGTATGTGAGAAACAAGTACTAGTTAGCGGTAAATAAGTACTCCTGTGATAGAAGTCAGTACCCGGTTTGGTTTGTGGTTGACCGTTGACCGTTGACCGTTAACCAGAGACTTCGGCGTAAGCATTCAGCCGTCAGCTGTCAGCCGTCATATCATGTCCGGTTGAATACTTACAACTCTTTTATCTTCATAACTGCGAGAAACGCTATATATTGACTGAATTATCTCTTATCAAAATATTTTTCATCAAAACTTTATTAAATTAAAGATTGAGTAAAGTTTACTTTTCCTAGCTCAATGAGTACTGATTTATATGTAATAGTATTGTTGGAAAATAAATCAGTCATCAACGTTAACTAGTTCATTGTTGTCATAGTTGCCAACCTAAAGCCGTCAAAGAAAAGACCCCCTCTGGGGATAATAATCAACAATAAACTCTATTTTGATAGAGCGCTGCTTGAGTTCGTAGCGATTTTTCTCATTAGTTTAGTTACTTCCATGCTTAGACTACTTGGCTTGGATGGGTCAGATCATGGTGCTTGCTTATTAAGAGGCTCTAGATTTTAGAATTAATTGATTTGAGCCCCTTGATATTTAGATGATCTGAATTATAGCTTTTCTGGCATTTATGAGGTATGCTTATCAACCTCAAAGTCCCCCTTTTTAACTATCCATTAGGCAAAAGTAGTCGAAACGGTGATAGAGACTAGGATGTAGAAGCAAGTTGTGAACCTTCAAACAAATGGTAGAAGGTCGAAAGCCCTCGCCAGAGAGTTTTCAGGCCAGGTTCAC
>NZ_JAAHHZ010000375.1:0-4628 GCF_010672005.1 Moorena sp. SIO4A5
CCATAGCTACCATTGTTATTCTCAACAACACCTTCAACATTGTTGGCAGCATCGTAATTGGTTCCCTTGCTGCTAGGGTCTTAGGAGAGGCTTGGTTGGGGGTTTTTTCAGGTCTATTTACCTTTCTCATTATTGTATTTGGGGAAATTGTCCCGAAAACCCTTGGTCAGATCTACGCCCAAAACATCGCCCTACTCGTGGCTCTACCAGTTCGGTTCTTAACCGTTGTGTTTACGCCTCTGGTGTGGTTGATGGAAAAAATTACTGCTCCGTTTACTAAAGGTCAAAAACTTCCTACCACCAATGAGGCGGAAATCCGGTTTTTAGCCAAGGTTGGGTATCAAGAAGGGGTCATTGAAGATGATGAAGCAGAAATGATCCAACGAGTATTTCAGTTAAATGATTTGACTGCATCTGATTTAATGACACCGCGAATCCTAACCACCTATTTACATGGTAATACCACTTTGGCTGATGCTAAACCAAGCATTATTGCTTCGCCTCACACCCGGATGCCTGTGGTTGAAGACTCTATTGATAAAGTTATTGGAATTGCTCTCAAAGATGAGTTACTCACAGCAATCATTGAAGACAAACATAACCAACCCCTTGCTTCTCTGATTCGTCAAGTCCGCTTTGTACCTGAAACTGTTCGGGCTGATAAGCTACTGAAAACCTTTCAGCAAACCCGTGAACATCTGATGGTTGTACTGGATGAATATGGGGGTGTTTCTGGTGTAGTCACCCTGGAAGATGTACTGGAAGTGCTAACCGGTGAAATTGTTGATGAGACTGATCGAAACATTGATCTACAAGCAATTGCTCGTAAACGGCGAGAAAAAATGTTGCAATCTTATGGGCTTGATCAGGATTAGTTTTCGGTAAAATAATAAATAGAGGCTTTTTCTTTGAGATGTAAACATAGAATTGAAAAAAAGCGATTAATCGCTGCTATTATGTCCCTATTGCCTGTTACTTGTTACCTTTAAATAAAGCTATATAAATAAAAAAAATGAGCTAGGTTTTGTGACATATTTTATAAGCTTGTTCTTCTGACTCTTCAAGAGTTTTAAATTGTGAGTATAGCTTTTCAATGGTTTCTTGATCGGTACTTTCTACGGTCACATTAAACACTATACTATTGAATTGATTTTGGGCTGTTTTTACAACTTCTTCAGCTTTCCTACAAGATGGATTTATGAGTATTTGATCAAGTTGAGGAAAACACCCACTTAAGCAAAACGTTAGTATAAAGATTATTATTCTATTAGCTTGGGCAATAGTAGCAAATTTCATCAGACAAGGGTGTAACTTAAGTTAATTCTAATACCCACTACTTAAGGTAATCTAGAGTTTCAGGAAATTTAATCCAAACCTCTGAACGATTCCACAACCCAAGTACCTAGGATTTGAAGTCTTTTCTAGAGCATCACTTCAGTCAACAGACTCTCCTGCTGGTTACTACTATAGAGATCCACTATAGAGATCCACGGTTGTGTACCTCTACTAACTGATAACTATTGACCTCAGTTTTTGGTTATCTTACCACTGGCACAAGCTTGAGATCATCTCTGCCACCCGCGCGATCGCTTCTGTCAATTTGCTCTCAATGCTCTTGACAAATTCCACATCACCTTGAATGCTCACCAATCTGGATTTCTGTCCTATAGGATAGGCTTTAAGACACCCTTTTTGGGCTTATACGGTGGAATTGAGCCAAAAATCAGCCAAAAAGGCAAGATACTGTATATGGGACAGGTAATATAGTACAGGTATTTAGCCCATTGGTATCAGCCATTTGGCTGATTTTTGCTATGAGGGGTCACACCCCTCATCATTTGTGATAAATTTTAATTAGTAGATGCACCCTGATGATCGAGAGAGTCAAAAACGTGGCTCTCTTTTTTTTTTGGGCATAGGGATTGCCTGATAGAGGTAGCGTTTTCCCCAATCACTTGCCCCAAGCCAGCTGATTAAGCTGATCAAATAGACATCTTTAAAAGTATTTTTTAAAGTATTGCGAAATATATTTACCTGACAGGACAACTCTTGAACTATAGCGCTATATATTAAAGGATTGGGCTAATCTAATCGAAAACTTAACTAGAGGAATTTCCAGTAACCAACAACCACCAGGCTGAAACATTCCGTTCAGTATCAGTACCCCGAAAGCGAGTAATAACCAATAGCATTCCCCAGAGTGCGTTCGCGTAGCGGCTCTTCCAGAGCATCGCGTAGCGGCTCCAAACGCGCCCCGCGTGGCCCATTCGCGTAGCGTGGCCAATAGGCCAAGGCCAAGGAGCATCGCATTCTGGGGGATATCAAAACTACCTAATTCTATTCAGACCAATGTGATCATGTGTTCCCAACACCTGTTAAGGCAATATAGTGAGCAATATAATTCCACAAATTTATCTAAAATTCCAGCACTATAGTCATACCTAATCATCTATACCCTTGAACAAACAGGCAAAACCATCCCCTCCCGAGCCAGTAAGTGATTAGGATAGAAAGACTGGAGTTGCTTTTGTAGTCTGTCGAGATAATCATCATTATAGTCAGGATGATAACGAGACATAACTATGCGCTTAACACCTGCCACCTTTGCCGTTACTATCCCAGTTTGCCAACGGTCATCTTGCCAAATCAAAGGTGAATCATTAAGCAGATCATCTTCTTTGAGGGGAAAGGGAGTATTCAAAATTAGCAAATCTGCCTGACGGGATAGGTATCGTAAATTTTCATCAATGCCACCCCAACCATGGGAGTGAGTAGTGGCGTATACAACAGCATATCCTTGCCAGTTGACCCGATAACCCATTGCTTGATGTGAGTCATTAAGAAGCACAGCCTCCACTGTTACATCATCTAGGGTGACTGTATGACCTGACCTCAGCCCGTGAAATTTCAGATCTGACTGCATGACCTGAAGGGGCACTGGAAAATTTGGAGGAATCATTTGCTGACCTAGACACTGTTCGATGGACGCCCCATCAGGTGCTGCTGCTCCATAGAGATGAAAACAGTTACCAGGAATAAACGCAGGAGTAAAAAAGGGAAACCCTTGAATGCTGTCCCAATGGCTATGGGAAAAAAAAATGTGAGCTTCTATGGGCATTTCCTTAAGCCAATGATTTCCCAGCACCCGCAAACCACTGCCACCGTCAAAGATTAAGCGTTTTCTACCAACACGCATTTCTACACAAGATGTATTGCCACCATAGCGAATGGTATCTGTCCCAGGAGCAGAAATTTGACCCCTAACGCCCCAAAATCGGACGCTCATATCCCCTCCAGTACCATTGTTTAGGCTGGGTTTAGCCTTATATTGGCCTAGTTTGGGTGCTACTAGATTTTGCATTTTCAATCTATGAATTAAGTGAACCTAAGTTAGGAATTATTCCCATTGGTAGATTCCCACTAGAGGATACTCAGGTACTATTAAGTAACCATCTGTGGTTAACCACTAATTTCTGTTAAAGCGGGCCGATTGCATACATCAAATTGCATACATCAAATTGCATACACCAAATTGCACACATTAAGAGTAATTAGATGGGGGAAAGCAAGCACAACAGCCCCAGTAATTTAGTCATATCTCTAATCTCGAACCGTTCAGCCCCCCGAAACAAGTTAAGATACAGTTATGCTTTATCTTAACTGTATCTTAAGTGTTGGTTAATTTTAACGGATTTAGGAACAAACAGTTTGTGACCTATGTCACACATGCATCAAATTAATTCAATCAATCAATCAGAATGGGAACTGGGTATTGCATCGCTTATCCCTTGATCGGTCAGCTTTCATCTATCGGAAGTCAGCCTATTTCCTTATAGCTTAACCTCGACAGCTAAACCAAAAGCTCAGTTTATGCCCATCTCAAGTATAACTGCTCACCCCATCCCATTCTCACCCGATTATCTTCTCACCTAAAAAGGTAATATCTTTGAGCTTCTGTTGGTATCACTCCCTGACCCTAGTCTAGTAGGGTTGGGGGATTTTTTTATGCTTGCCCTTAAAACAGAGAATGGCTAATCGCCTTGCTAGCTTTCTAGCATCAACCATTAGCCTAAGAAAAGAAACTCTAGTGGAACTCATCTCACCGATGAGTTCCCACTTGATCAGTCCCTACTTGTTATAGTTTTTGATCGACTCTTCCACCAAAGGCATTACGTGATCAAGATCTTTCCATCCTAAAATTTCAGTTACTTTCTTTTCCAGATTTTTGTATGTCTTGAAAAATTCAGCAATCTCATCCAACCGATGGGGCGCTATATCTTGGAGAGTTTTTACCTCAGCGTAGCGAGGATCCTTGTCAGGAACACACAGAATTTTTTCATCCCGATCACCTCCATCGATCATTTCCAGCATCCCGATTGGTCTAGCGGTAATGACACAACCAGGGAACGTAGGTTGATCCATTATGACCATACCATCAAGAGGATCACCATCATCTGCTAGAGTGTTAGGGACAAAGCCGTAGTCATAGGGGTACTGTACGGATGCATAAAGTACCCGGTCAAGGGCAAAGGCTTCTAGATCCTTGTCAAACTCATACTTATTTTTACTACCTGCGGGAATTTCAATTAAAACGTTGATCAGACCTGGTTTAGGTTGAGCAGGAATCT
>NZ_JAAHHZ010000376.1:0-4623 GCF_010672005.1 Moorena sp. SIO4A5
ACCGCTATCTTTCGGAGCGCCCCGGTTGCCATTATGCATAATACTGTGGAATACAATTTCCGACAGGATAGCGATTTTTTTTACTTGACAGGTTTCAATGAACCAGAGGCCGTAGTTGTACTAGCGCCCCATCACGAAGAACACCGATTTGTCCTGTTTGTGCAACCGAAAGAACCAAAGAAAGAAGTATGGACAGGCTATCGGACAGGTGTCGAAGCAGCAAAAGAACTATTTGGTGCTGATGAGACCTATCCGATTACTGAGTTGGATGAGAAGTTACCTCAGTATTTAAAAAAGGCCGATCGAATTTATTACCACTTGGGACGGGATAAAGCTTTCAATGATACCATCCTGAAACACTGGCAAAGGTTGATGGCTCTTTATCCCAAGAACGGAACCGGACCGATGGCTCTCGAATCCACTAACTTAATTCTCTATGGGATGCGCCGGGTTAAGAGTACTAGGGAATTGAAGTTGATGCGTCAAGCTGTGGAAATCTCTGTGGATGCCCATAACCATGCTAGAGCATTTACTCAACCTGGACGTTATGAATATGAAGTGCAGGCAGAGCTAGAACATGATTTTCGGCGACGAGGTGCCATCGGACCGGCATATCCGAGCATAGTAGCATCTGGGGCTAATAGCTGCGTTCTACACTATACCGAGAACAATCGACAGATGCAAGATGGGGATTTACTACTGATTGATGCTGGTTGTTCTTATGGGTATTATAACGCTGATATTACTCGGACATTTCCAGTGGGTGGTAAGTTTACCCCAGAGCAGAAAATTCTGTATGAGTTGGTCTTGAAGGCACAGTTGAATGCGATCGCACAAGTTAAACCAGGGAATCCCTTTAATCAATTTCATGACACGGCTGTGAAAATCCTGGTGGAAGGGTTAATCGATTTGGGACTCCTGGCTGGTGATAGTGAGGAAATTATTAAAGAAGAGAAATATAAACATATATATATGCACCGCACTGGTCACTGGCTCGGGTTGGATGTCCATGACAGTGGAGGCTACAAACAGGGGGAAAACTGGCAGATTTTTCAGCCCGGTAATGTAGTAACAGTGGAACCAGGACTTTATATTGGTCCTGATATTGAGCCTGTGGAAGGTCAGCCAGCTATTGATCAGCGCTGGCGCGGGATTGGGATTCGGATTGAGGATGATGTGTTAGTGACTGAGTCAGGGAATGAAGTATTGACTGCTGGTGTACCGAAATCCTTAGAGGAGCTAGAGACTTAAGCTATTGTTCATTTACACCAAGATATCAGCCCGTGGGTGGTGCGTTGTAAAATTAAGAATGTAGAATTAAGAATTAAGAATTAAGAATTAAGAATTAAGAAGGTAGAATTAAGAAGGTAGAATTAAGAATTAAGAAGGTAGAATTATAGGTTATAAAGTTTAAATTATGTATGCTGACAGAAAACCTTCAACTTTAAATTGATAATTACCAATTCTAAATTGTAAATTCTAAATTGTAAATTCTAAATTCTAAATTCGTAAGCATTCAGCGGTCAGCGGTCAGCCGTAAGCTTTGTGGCACAGGCTTCTAACCTGTGACTTTCGTGACTATTAAACGAATGCTTACCTGTTTTATTCAAAAGCTGTTATTGTAGCGTGCCCTATCCCATAAGCTGATAGCTGATAGCTGATAACTGAATGCTGATAACTGAATGCTTACCTAAATTCTAAATTCTAAATTCTTAATTCTACATTCAAAACGTCTTTGCAGAATGGGTTAGTGGATCAAACTCAAATCGCTGGTCGTAGTTTGTTTACCCATAAATATTAAAGGTAATTGTTGGTTCATCTCCCATTGCTTCCACACTATGGATCCCATCAGAGGTAAAACTAATAATATCTCCAGGGAATAGGATTTTTTCCCCAACTTGTTCGATGCGATCGCAAAAATCTGGGTCATCAGTACGCCGCCAAAAGGTGTTTTTTTCCTGGCCACTGATCACCGCTACTACTCCCCATGTACCATGGTTGTGAATCGGAGAAACTCCCACAACCAATACTGCTCCTGGTGAGAGTACTACAGAGCAAGGCAATCCTTGTGCTGGGAAAAAAAATCCTTGTGCAAGTAAATCCAATCCTTGTGCAAGTAAATCCAATCCTTGTGCCGGTAAATAAGGTGTCTTAATGATGTCCACCTATAATCTCCCGCACCTAAGATGCTGTGATCATCGGTGGAGCGAGCCCCTATTGCTGCTGGTGTGATGGCAGCTTGGGATGTCCCTGGGCATACTACCTGGGGATACTACCTGGGCATAGTAGCAGATTACTTAATTGCTGCCTCGCGCTATGTCTGTGCCAGCAGCCCTTGCCTTGACCTGTAGGGCTTCTATAGGATCTGATCATAATAAGTTTGACAGGTTGTAATGTATATGACACCTTGTCATATAATTGAACCATTGACAGTCATGGTTCAATTTTTTTATGAAAAACATCCCATTGAAAAAGCTACTATCACTCCTAGTGGTAACCGTCTGTATCTTAACCTTTACCTATGGTTGCGGCGGCCCAACTACAGCAACTGTTCCTCCAGAAACCACACCTGCCCCAGCTGCTGAAGTTGCCCCAGAGCCGGAATCCCCAGCGGAACCCACAGAGGTGGCTGAAGAAGAACCCGCCCCAGCGGAACCCACAGAGGTGGCTGAAGAAGAACCCACCCCAGCGGAACCCACTGAGGTCCCTGTAGCATCTGAGCCTGCTGCTGCAGCTGATGCAGGAACCTACACTGTGAAAATGGGTACAGACAATGGGCAACTAAAATTTGAACCAAGTACTCTTACCATCAAAGTGGGTGACACCGTCAAGTGGGTGATGAACAACATTGGTCCTCATAATGTTGTTTTTGATGACGCCGAATCTCTGACTCATAAAAAGATGTTGATGGCTAAGGGTTCTTCCTATACATCTACGTTTGATGAGGTCGGTGAATACTCCTACTACTGTGCCCCCCACCGTGGTGCTGGCATGGGAGGCACAATCATTGTTGAAGCTGGATCATAGTAGCGCTAGGACTAGGGCTGTTGATCAAGACTTCGAGGAATGTGAAAACCACACAGCTTGTGCTGTGTGGCTCCAACGGGCGTAACCTATAGACGATCCAGAAACATCCGTCGGAAAATTAGTAGTTAGTAGTTTTTGCTACTAACTATCACAAGATTGACTATTCTAAGACTTAAGCGATCGCAAATCGTGGTAGTTTAGTGAACTTAAATCAAGACTTACCTAGCAACTATAACCCTAGGGTATGACTTAAGGGCGCACGGTGTGCGCCCTTACTGCGTTTCAAGTCAGGAAGAAATCAAGAAGTTTGACAGCTTGTCTTTTGACGGAAAGAAATACATGATCTGACAATCCTGTATGGACTAGCGAACTTGTTTTTTTTAATCTCATGAGACAAATTGCATTGAAAAAGCTACTATCACTCTTAGTGGTAACGGTCTGTGTGTTGACCTTTACCTATGGTTGCGGTAGCGCAACTACAGCTACTGTTCCTCCAGAAACCACACCTGCCCCAACTGCTGCAGTTGAAACAGTGGAATCCCCAGCGGAACCCACCGAAGTAGCAGAGGAAGAAACTACTCCTGCTGAACCAGAAGCAGTAGCAGAGGAAGAAACTACTCCTGCTGAGCCAGAAGTAGTAGCAGAGGAAGAAACTACTCCCGCTGAACCAGAAGAAGTAGCTGTAGCACCTGAGCCTGCTGCTGAGCCAGAAGCAGTAGCAGAGGAAGAAACTACTCCTGCTGAACCTGTCGAAGTAGCTGTAGCCGTAGATGACGCAGCCCTAAAGAAATCAGCACAAGTCTTCTCAGCCAACTGTGCCGCTTGTCATGCAGGTGGAAAGAATTTAATCAATACCCAAAAAACTCTGAAAAAGGATGCCCTTGAGAAGTATGGCATGTATTCTAAGGACAAGATCGTTTACCAGATCACCAATGGTAAACCCCCCATGCCAGCCTTCAAAGGTAAGCTAAAAGAGGAGCAGATTGCAGCGCTTGCTGATTATGTGCTGTATCAAGCTGACAATGGTTGGTAATAGCTTGATTCAATTGGGTTTATAAACGATTTGTGAAAATCAATCGTAAGCATTCAGCTATCAGCTATCAGCTATCAGCCGTCAGCTATCAGTGATCAGTTATCAGCTCTCAGTGATCAGCTATCAGCTATCAGCTATCAGCTAAAGGCTGACGGCTGACGGCTGACGGCTGAATTCTTACTCACAACCTATTTATCATTCCTAGATCAGTATTAGTGGTTAGTAGTTAGTTGTTGGTGTTATTTTCATTACCAACTAGCTACTGACCACTAATTATTTTTTATAGCGCTGTGCTATAGCTTAGGACTTACGCATTTGCCCCCTAAATCCCCCAATTCTGGGGGACTTTAACTCAATTTCCCCCCAAAATTGGGGGGCTAGGGCGTGTTTTCAAAGTTTTCCGCAAGATTATGATCCCCCCCAGCCCCCCTTAAAAAAGCTATCCATTAGGCAAAAGTAGTCGAAACGGTGATAGAGACTAGGATTTAGGCAAGGATTGGGAGAGGAGTGGTGAGAGCCATTATTAGACGAATAGGGGTTTCCCAAGACTGCGATCACAAAAT
>NZ_JAAHHZ010000377.1:0-4618 GCF_010672005.1 Moorena sp. SIO4A5
CGGCAGCTGGAAAAAGGTAGTAAATCTGATGAAATTGTTAATAAACAGCAAATCAGCATTACTACTGGCGATACAAAGGGTAACACAGATTAACAAAGGAAGAGGAACTGCTGGAGTAGATGGAATAGTGCGACTCGTTGGCTATAAACCTTGCCTTATAAGGGCTTGGGGGATTAGCCGCTAGGAATAATTCAACTGAACCTAGACAACTTGGTAACCATGTTGGTGAAAATCCAACCCTCCTGGAATCGGAGTGAAAGCCCTACCCCCATCCATAGGGACTAACAGACCTATGGGTGAATGCAGGGGTCGAACAGCGAAGCGGAGTCAATCCAGACAAAGTTAGTAGCAGGCAAGGGACTCATGGGTACGAAAGGAAGGTACGCTTGAATCATCGTCACTATTATGTGGCGAAATGGATTGATACGCCACAAACAAAAGTTAAAGGAATAAGATTGATTGGTTTTTTCCCCAATCAATGATTCCCTATAAATATTCCCGGTGAATAGTACCACCCTAAAAGTCCACAGTATGGTTATCAGGAACGAAGAAACTCCCATATGTACTCTCAACTAAGGTCGATTAGCTGAGTAGGTAGTTAGCCTGATGTCATGTGGGAGGGAGATTGAGTCAGAAGCTAATGTCCAGAGTAATGTTTGGAATACGCAGACGGACTCACGTTATGGGAAAAGAAATAGTTGTAAGTAGCAATGAATATGTCTAAAACCCTGGGTCTCCAGAGGGTGGAATGGAATAAGGTCAACTGGCGAAAGCTTGAAAAGACCCTATTTAAGCTGCAAAAACGAATATTTCGAGCCTCAAGCCGTGGTGACTGTCGTGCGGTAAGAAAACTGCAAAAAACTCTGATCAAGTCTTGGACTGCAAAAATGATGGCGGTGCGTAAGGTAACTCAAGAAAACAAAGGGAAAAAGACCGCTGGAGTAGACGGGGTAAAGACTTTAACACCTAAAGAACGTCTATCTCTGGTAGCCAATCTCAAAGTTTCTAAAAAGGGAAAACCCACTCGCCGGGTCTGGATTCCCAAACCTGGCCGAACGGAAAAACGCCCATTAGGCATACCTACCATGTATGACCGAGCATTGCAGGCGCTAACCAAAATGGCCATAGAGCCAGAGTGGGAAGCGCGTTTTGAACCTAACTCATACGGGTTCAGACCAGGGCGCTCATGTCACGATGCCATCGAAGCAATATTCAAAAGCATTAACCAAAAGCCTAAATGGGTTCTAGATGCTGATATTGCTAAATGCTTCGACAAAATCAACCATGATGCTCTTCTAAAAAAACTGAATATTTATCCATCCATAAGACGATTAATCCGCTCCTGGCTCAAAGCTGGCGTGATGGATAATGGTACATTCTCATCTACAGAAGAGGGCACCCCACAAGGTGGAGTTATCTCTCCGCTTTTGGCAAATATAGCCCTTCACGGAATGGAACAACGGATTAAACAATATGCAGAATCTATGAAAGGAAACAAAACCAGAAATAGAAAAGCATTAAGCTTAATCCGATATGCAGATGACTTCGTCATCATGCATAAAGACCAAACTGTGGTAGAAGACTGTCAAAGAATCATCAATGAATGGTTAAAGGATATGGGTTTGGAATTGAAACCAAGTAAGACATGGATTACTCATACATCGGAAGGATTCGACTTCCTCGGATTCAACATCCGACAGTATCAAGTGGGTAAAAACCAATCCAAACAAGGTTTTAAGACCATCATCAAACCATCCCAAGAGAAAGTTCTAGAGCATTATGGGCAACTTTCACAAATAATAGAACGCCATAAAGCTGCCCCACAAGCGGCTTTAATCAGCCGATTAAAACCCATTATAAGAGGCTGGTGCAACTATTACAGCTCAGTCTGTAGTAAAGAGACATTCAGCAAATTGGGTTACCTGTTATGGAACAAACTCCAAAGATGGGGATATAGGAGACACCCCAAAAAGTCAAAAGGATGGGTAACCAAGAAGTATTGGGGAATTATCGAAGACGACAACTGGACTTTTAGGGTAAATGAAGAACTTTATTTACCCAAGCATGCTAAAACCCCAATTGTTAGGCATGTCAAAGTCAAAGAATCCAGAAGTCCTTATGATGGTGACCTCATCTATTGGAGTACCAGAATGGGCAAACATCCCGAAATGCCAAAGCAGAAGGCCAGACTTCTGAAAAACCAAAAAGGGAAATGCACTCATTGTGGTTTAACCTTCCGCTCAGACGATTTGTTGGAAAAGCATCATATCATACCGCGCTCACTAGGTGGAACCAATAAGGATGAAAATCTGGAATTGCTACACCTCCATTGCCACGATGCTAAACACGATACCAAGGTCAACTCCTCTGAGTTGGATGAGAATCCGTGGTAGAGGTACCAATGTCAATGGTTCCTATGATGAGGAGCCGTATGATGCGAAAGTATCACGTACGGTTTTGAAGACGAGTCAGTGGGGTGACTCACTGGCTTAGTTTAATACCATAACCGGCTCGTCAGCCCTTCAGGCGTACGCTACCATCGGTAAATGTGTTTACCCTGGGGCTAACGGAAACTGGTTCAGTTACTTGCAAGCGATCGCGTAATTTGTCTTAACTAAGTTTTCTTTTCAATTTGCTTAGGAAGTGAATTGCCTATAGTCCACTCTTAGATTGCTTTCCGGAAAGTGTCAACTAGTTTATTGGATTTAGTTTTGCTGTATCTTTGACTATATCTGAATCATAACCAGTCAACCCTCGTGTAGACTTTCCGGATTGCTTTCCGGAAAGCAACTCCAATCAATCCTCATAAGCCACCGAATCAAGATCATGAATTTTCCTGCCCTTCTTGGGAGCCAGCGGAAGTCATCAAAGCCTGCATAAGCATGATGGTCACCAAAGAACAGCACTGACAGTCATTTTTGCTTGCACTTTTCATTTTTTTTCGTCTTTTAACGTCAGTTTTGGATAAGGAGGAGCAAAGCAGGTAGGCTGAAAGTGCCAACCATCAACCCCTAGCTTGCCCCATGCTTAACCAAAACTGACGTTAAGATTACTGATACTAAAACCTCTGAAATGAGTGCAGTTAAAGAAAAATATAACGTGCCTCAGGACTTAGCCTCCTGTCACACAGCGATCATAAATGGATATGCGATCGAAGGTCACGTACCAGCCAACGATATTAAACGTCTGATCAAGGAAAAGCCCGACATTGCTGGCATCGCTGTACCGGGAATGCCGTTGGGAACACCTGGAATGGAGGCGGGGGAGAGAAAAGAGTCCTTTGCAGTGTTGGCGTTTAGTCGCAACGGTGAATCCAATATTTTTAAGGATTATCAGTCCTACTAAGTACA
This sequence comes from Moorena sp. SIO4A5, assembly GCF_010672005.1. Classification (NCBI taxonomy): domain Bacteria; kingdom Bacillati; phylum Cyanobacteriota; class Cyanophyceae; order Coleofasciculales; family Coleofasciculaceae; genus Moorena; species Moorena sp. SIO4A5. The sequence continues at coordinate 3,351 of NZ_JAAHHZ010000377.1, forward strand.
GATTGAGGTTAACACTATCAACCAACATCAGAGTTCCCTTGGAACCTCCGCAGCTGTAATTAACAGCCATGAACCATGTTAAAGATTAACCGCCGAACATTTCTTGCTCTCAGTTTAGCCGGGACTGGGGCAGCCTTAGGAACTAACTGGGCAATGGGAGGAAATAGCAAACAAACCCCAAAATCCCCTATTGCACAACCTTGGCTGCACCAAAGCAGGAATGGTTTACTAGAACTTGACCTAGAAGCCAGTTACCACCAAGTCAATTTGGGGGGACAAAAAGCATACTTGTTGAGCTACAACGGACAGGTTCCCGGACCTCGCCTTGAAGCTAAACCAGGGGATACTATTCGCATCCGCTTTACCAACAATCTCTCCCAACCTACCAACCTGCATTATCACGGATTGCACATTCCGCCGACAGGGAATGCTGATAATGTTTTTCTCAACATTTCACCGGGAGAACGCCTAACTTATGAGTTTGAACTCTCCCAGAATCAATCAGCAGGGACATTTTGGTATCATCCCCATCGTCACGGTTTGGTTGCCGAACAAGTCTTTGGGGGTTTAGCAGGTTTGTTTGTCGTGCGCGGGGAGTTGGACGAAATTCCCGAAATTCAAGCAGCCAAGGAAGAATTCCTCGTTCTCCAAGATTTTGCCCTTGATGGGAACGGACGTATGCTACCCTCAAACCACATGTCAGCTATGACAGGACGGGAAGGCAAATTGATTACCGCTAATGGTCAACTTAATCCCACATTTTCAGTCCCTGCTAAGGGGTTGTTGCGCTGGCGAATTCTCAATGCTTCTGCTTCCCGTTTCTATCGACTCTCTCTGGAAAATCACCCTTTCTACCTGATTGCTACTGATGCCGGTGCCTTGGCCGAACCGATAGAAGTTTCACAATTGCTACTGACACCTGGACAACGGGCAGAAGTGTTGGTGCGTGCAGATAGAGAACCAGGACAGTATCGCTTGCTGAACCTGCCTTACAGCCGTACCCAGATGGGCATGAGTGGCAGAGGAATGATGGGTGGCAGAGGAATGATGGGTGGTAGAGGAATGATGGGTGGCAGAGGAATGATGGGTGGCAATGGCAACACCGCCACCGTGCTAGCAACAGTCAACTACGATACTCCTGTTCCCTCTGTTCCGTTACCGACAAAACTTATTGCTCCGCCAGCCTTACCGGAACCCCAGCAGGTGCGTCGCTTTGAAATCAATCACGGTATGGCTCCTGGGATGGGCATGGTTTTTCTGATTAACGG
>NZ_JAAHHZ010000378.1:0-4613 GCF_010672005.1 Moorena sp. SIO4A5
CAGTGAAGAAAACCGGGGCAAACCATACCCGGTGCCGGGAAACCGCTGCACCAACTGACTTAACTCTTTCAAACAGCCAGGAGCAGGTATTCTCGTTTGTTAAAATTCCTCTGTCACCTTCTGTCGCTGCCCTTTGGGAGGGAGGACTAGAAACTGGCAGTGAGCCTAAGGTCGCTTTTGACTATTCGAGATCTCCAATCTCTAGGTCTGAGTCACCCAACTCTCAATTATACCTAGTCTTGGCTCAAGATACCACAGAGCAACGACTTTTTGCCCAAGAACTGGCAGCAAAAAATGCTGATTTAGTGCAACTCAACCGACTCAAAGATGAGTTTTTAGCTTGTATTAGCCATGAACTGAAAACACCGATAACTGCGATTTTGGGTTTGTCAACTTTGTTGAAAGACCAAGCCCTAGGGGAACTCAATCAACGTCAATCCCGTTATGCGCAGTTAATTTATCAGAGTGGCCGTAAGCTAATGACCGTGGTCAACGATATTCTCGATTTGACCCGTATGGAGACTGGTCAACTGAAACTTACCCTCGAACCGGTGCCAATTCGGACTGTATGCGATCGCGCTTATGACCAAGCTCGCTCTGAGATAGACTCAAAACACTCGGAGGACAACAATCGAGATTATCCGACAAAATTCACCCTAGAGATTGAAGCAAGTTTAGAGATGCTGATTGCTGACGAGTTGCGTTTACGGCAAATGTTGGCCCATCTGTTTTCTAATGCCCTTAAGTTTACCGATGGCAGTGGTGAAATTGGTCTGAAGGTCAATTGGTGGCAAGGTTGGATTGCTTTCACGGTCTGGGACACTGGCATTGGTATTCCTGCCGATAAACAGCACTTGATCTTTCAGAAATTTCAACAGCTGGAAAAGCCTCTGACTCGTAGCTTTGAGGGGACTGGTCTGGGATTAGTTTTAACACAACATCTAGCTCACTTGCATGGTGGAGATGTCTCGTTTATTTCCAAGGCAGGGGTCGGTAGTCAGTTTACCCTACTCTTCCCCCCCTGTCCTCCCCACGCTTCATCTGATCAATTGGACAATTGGGATGAGCAACTATCAGAGATTGCCCCTACGGCAACGTCTCACCCCCCATCTTCGACGCCCAACCGTTTAGTGTTAATTGTGGAAGCTGTACCTCTTTACCTGGAAGGATTGACGGAACAGCTCAAGAGTTTAGGCTATTGGGTAGTGGTTGCCCGCTCTGGTACAGAAGCCATCGAAAAAGCCCGCCGTTTACAACCCTATGCTATCTTACTCAATCCCCTACTACCAAAACTTTCTGGTTGGGATGTCCTAACACTGCTAAAGTCGGATGCCCAAACTAATCACATCCCGGTTTTGGTCACAGCCACCCAGGCTGAAAAACAGCAGGCAACCCACAACAAAGCTGATGGTTTCTTAAGTTTGCCGGTACAAGAGGAAGCATTACGAGAAAACCTTTCTCGCCTGGCTAAAGACGAGAGTAATACCAGTAGTGTGCTAACGATTCTCTATCTCAATCCTGGTGATGGGCGAAAAGGCTATTATGTAGATTCCTACCAGAACTCTGACTCGTCTGCACTGACTGATGAGTTAACTTCACTATTGAGTCTAGAACACTTAGACCTGAATTATCGGGTACTCGAAGCCGATGATTTCGATCAAGCTGAGTTATTGAGTCGGGTTTGGAATCCAGATGTGATTGTATTAAATGGTGCTCGACTGATCAACCCTTTAATATACTTGAATCAGTTTTCATCATATCCTTCCTTGAGGACTTTACCACTAGTAACCCTGGATCACCAAACTACAGAAGCCGCTAATCAAGTAACTGGTCTTTCAGTCTATCCCTGTTTAGCACCAAATAATCAACAAAAGATGGCTGCCATACTGCAAGTCATTCAAGTGGCCGCTGGAATCAGTTGCAAGCCTACCATTTTAGTGATGGACACGGGGGAGCAGAGAACAAAGTTTAGGGGTAATCCGTTACAGGTTAACAGGTTGAACGTTGAATCGTCTCACTTATCCTACGGATTTTCTCTGGGAGGAAAATCATCAACATCTTGGCTACAGGCACTGATTCAATACTTACAAACTGCTGGTTATTCCAGCTTACTCGCCTGTTCTTGGGCAGAAGTATACCGTCAAATTCAGGGAAAAAGTGTGGACTTGCTGCTGATTCGATTAACAGATCTCACTAATCCTTTAGAACATTCCCAAGGATTGATAACTCTTGCTCAATTACCAGAGCGACCACCAATTCTGGTTTTGGATCATCGATTAGACGCTAAGCAGCATGATCCAGTAATCAAGAGTAGTAACAGTAGTAACTCCAATTCTCAGTTGGAGTTGCTGGTTAAGAAAATTGCTACTCAGATTGTACACTGGCATTCTCAGTCAATGACCCAGTTATTAAAGCAGATTAAGCAGGTCATGAACCCAACCCTTTAAAGGGGTGGCATGCAAGTCGGTCATATTCTCTGACACCGTGATTATCCATCCAGTCTTCGAGACACTTGTTGCGAACAAAGCCAGCCGTGGGGATCATCTAGTCAATGATGGCAAACTGTTTTGTTAACCTCCCTCTTTTGCCTTCAAGTACAAACAAGAGCAATTCCTAACTATCTGATCAGGAGAGTTTACCATAAGGATGCCCTGGGCCCAATGTGTTGGTTGCTCGCAATTCATCCCACCGCAAATCAAGGATTATGGCGTGAGCCTTCTTTCGAAATTCAAGCTAATATGGATAAGACAGCTCCTATCCACCCAAAGTTATTTTGATTTCTATCACGTTTTCCTTAGCATTTATAGTCAATAATAGTTAATATTTGTTGCTAATTAATAGCTTAAGGGTTAATTACTTTTAAGAAAACTAATTCAATTTTTGTAAAAGCAAATTAAAAATAATAAAAATCAAAATTGCCACGGTAAACAAAAAAACTATAAACGGTTGACAAAAGGATGATTAAATAGTAATAATTTTTCCAAAAATAAGTGCCAACAATAGTATGGCTTATGGTTAATGAATGGAGCGAGCGCTTGATCATCTGAGTTGCTCGAAAGTATTTACTTTAATTTAAATAGTTTTAAAGAGTAAGTAAGAGTAAGTAAGTTTTTTAAAGGAGGTATACCATGAAACGTCTTGTGGTATGTTGTGATGGCACATGGCAAGAGTTATCAAGTACTTACCCAAGTAATGTGGTTAAGATTTCTCAGGCAGTTAAACCATTGGGTAGTGACGGAGTTTCACAAATCGTATTCTACGATGAGGGAATTGGCACAGAAGACTCTCTCAAGAGCAAGCTTTTCGGTGGGGCTTTTGGCAAAGGGATTGATACCAATATCCAGGATGCTTATCGCTTTCTTTGCCTGAACTACGCCCCTGGTGACGAAATCTACCTGTTCGGTTTCAGTCGTGGGGCTTACACCGTGCGCAGTCTCGCTGGAATGATTTATAACTCAGGCTTGCTATCTCGGATTGAGATCGATAAAGCTCCGGAAGCCTACGAAATGTACCGCTCTCGGGATATCAAGCCTAATCACCAACAAATGGTAGCATTCCGCGAAAAATACGGAGAAAGTGTCCCCATTACCTTGCTTGGCTGCTGGGACACCGTTGGTTCCCTTGGTATCCCTAATTTATCTCCCTTTTTGCGGTTTGACAAAAGGGTTAACAAGAGGTATAGATTCCACGATACCTCTTTGAGTCCGATTATTGAGCATGGGTTGCACGCTGTATCCATTGATGAGCAGCGCAAAGTCTTTGACGTCACGCCAATGGACAAAAGTCACCTTTCCCAAACCCAGGTTGTTCGTGAAGTATGGTTTCCAGGGGTTCACGGCTCCGTCGGTGGTGGCTCCCAGGAGCAGAGCGGCTTGTCCGACGGCCCACTGCAGTGGATGATCGAGTCAATCGGCAAGATCGGTCTTGGTCTTGAGTTTGACCCAAGCGCAATTCCCACTGGTATCAACCTTGACTATGAAATTGATTTCAACAATGATCTGGGTCTATTCAAGTTCACAGGGCGCAAGCTACGGGAGATTTCTGATAACTTTGATGACCTTCATGAGAGTGTAATAGAACGCTGGATGAGGCGGCCCGATTATCGACCGAGCAATCTGGCTCAAAAGCACGGCTCCAGACTAAATCAACTATTAGAACAGAAGCAACAGAAGTAGAATAATGATGTCAATTTTGGTTGGTTGACTAGTCAACAGCTAATAATTAGTAATTTGTTATTTGAATAAAATTGTGAAGTATGAAGTATGAAGTATGAAAAATAAATTTTCAATTTTTAATTTTAGAGTTATCAACAAAAACTTGTTTTGAAACCCGAATGAGTTTATAGGGACCAAGACTAGCTAAGGTAGTATATTGCTCAGGTTTTAGCTTGGCTTTCTTTAGCCTTTTATTCCTAGCTAACATCAAAACTGAGGGAGGTGAAGGCTGAGTCACTGCTATTTCTTTCATGTAATTTCGTGCTTTTTTACCTTTGCTCATGTAGGTGACGGGTTGCTGGGTGTAAAAAACCACACTGGGTTTTTTGAAACCAATCATAATCAATTCTTCTGAGGATTGCTTTTCTTGAACAGCAATGGCAGATAATTGCCGTAGGG
>NZ_JAAHHZ010000379.1:0-4608 GCF_010672005.1 Moorena sp. SIO4A5
AATCGGGAATCGGGAATCGGGAATCGGGAATCGGGAATCGGGAATCGGGAATCGGGAATCGGGAATCGGGAATCGGGAATCGGGAATCGGGAATCGGGAATCGGGAATTGGGAATCGGGAATCGGGAATCGGAGACAATAATTATTACAATTTATTTAGGATTAATATCTAGTAATTACTATTGAAATAATTAATCATAACTTATAGCACCAGATATTTTAATTATGAAAATGGGACAAAAAAATAATTGTTTTTAAAAATTGGCAATAATAAATAACGTAGGTTGAATGCTAAATAATCTGTTCCCATATCCGCTGTTCCCTGTTCCCATATCCGCTGTTCCCTGTTCCCTAAAAACCTAGCAAGATGTACTGAATAAAGTCGCCAACCGCTATATGAACAATGAACTTATTTTCCAAGTGCGTGACGTGACTAAAACCTATCAGATGGGGGAGGTGAATGTTCAGGCACTAAAATCAGTTACTATTGACCTCTATGCAGGAGAATTTGTAGTATTGCTTGGTCCGTCTGGAAGTGGCAAGTCCACTCTGCTGAATATTCTCGGAGGACTTGATGTTCCCTCCTTCGGACAAGTCAAATTCTATAATCGTGATCTATCAAGTGCTGATGATCGTGCTCTTACCCGCTTCCGTCGGGAGTGCGTTGGTTTTGTGTTCCAATTCTACAATTTGATTCCCAGCTTGACGGCTCAGGAAAATGTTGCTCTGGTGACCGAAATTGCTCCTCGTCCGATGCGTCCTCGGGAAGCTTTGGGACTAGTGGGACTAGACCATCGTCTTAACCATTTTCCCGCTCAATTATCTGGGGGTGAACAACAACGGGTTGCGATCGCTCGTGCTATTGCCAAACGTCCTCAAGTGCTCCTATGTGATGAACCAACCGGAGCGTTAGACTTTCAGACGGGTAAGCTAGTATTGAATGTATTGGAGCGAGTGAATCAGGAGTTGGGAACAACTACTGCTGTAATTACTCACAATGCTGGAATTGCGGCTATGGCAGATCGGGTGATTACCATGCGTAGTGGTGAGATTATTACTGTACATGGTAATCAGACTAAGATTGCTCCTGAAGATTTAGAGTGGTAAGTCAACGATTGAGTATGTTAAGAATTAAATCAAATTACCTAGCTCGATAGAAAACCGGAGCTATAAAAGAACTAGAAGGAGTCAGAAAGTAAGAGACTTCCCAAGGAGGTGTCAGCTATGATGGCAATATTATTAACAACTTTGTTCGTTTGCTGTCTGTTCGCCTTGACCTTAGTGTGTGAAGCTTTGTTTTATAAAGAAGAACAGCAGTTATAAAAAATGGAGCGTTCCTTAATAATGGAATGATTTTAAGAGTTTTTAGGTGCGCTTGACCTATTAAGAATTAAATTCGCACCAACGGGCTCGCACCTGTGGAATGGGCATCTTGCCTGTTCCTGATATTTTCGGTTGGTCTTAGACTTTCATGAATTCCCTAGACCGTAAACTCTTACGTGACCTATGGCAATTGCGAGGTCAGGTAATAGCGATCGCATTAGTAGTAGCCTGTGGCATTGCTAGCTTCGTCCTAGCCAGGAGTGCCTATAGCTCTTTGCGACTAACCCAAGACACATATTACAACCGCTACCATTTTGCCCAAGTTTTCGCTTCCCTCAAACGCGCCCCAGAAAGCCTCAAATCCCAAATTGCTGCTATTCCCGGTATTGCCCAAACCCAAACTCGGATTGTGGTTGATGTCACCCTTGATATCCCTGGTTTGACAGAACCAGCCACAGGAAGACTAATCTCAATTCCTGAGCGTCGTATTTCCATACTCAATGACTTATTTATTCGTCAGGGTCGCTATATTGAACCAGGACGAGGAGATGAAGTAATCGTCAGTGAAGCCTTCGCCCAAGCCAATCAACTCAACTTGGGTGATACTATGGGTGCCATCATTAATGGACGTTGGGAAAAATTGCGAATAGTAGGAAAGGCGCTATCACCAGAATACGTTTATGAAGTGCGAGGTGCTGGAGAAATCTTCCCAGATAATCGGCGATTCGGAGTGGTTTGGATAGGTCGGGAAGCCTTGGGTAAAGCCTTTGACCTTGATGGTGCCTTTAACGATGTCAGCCTTTCTTTAAGTCCAGGGGCTCAAGAAAGGGAAATTATTAGCCGTTTGGATCGATTACTGGAACGCTACGGTGGGTTAGGTGCTTATGGAAGGGAAGATCAATTATCCCATCAAATTCTAGCAGATGAACTCAGCAGTTTGGAAGTCTCTGCTACTTTTATGCCTTCGATTTTGTTAGCGATCGCATCTTTCCTACTGCATGTTGTCCTCTCTCGCCTGATCGGAACCCAACGGGAGCAAATTGCCGTTCTCAAAGCCTTTGGTTACAGTAACGTAACCATCGGTATCCATTATCTTAAATTTGTCCTTGCCATTGTCATTGTAGGAGGTTTCCTTGGCACCATAGTTGGTCTTTGGCTTGGTAATGGACTAACCCAATTTTATGCTGAATTTTTTCGCTTTCCCCTACTACGCTATGACGTCAGCTCAGACTTAGTCGCCACCGCCATCTTAGTCAGCTTTACCGCAGCAGCCATTGGTGGACTAATGGCGGTACGTCGGGCAATTTCCCTTCCTCCAGCCCAAGCCATGCGTCCCGAACCCCCAGCTGAATTCAAACCTACCATTATTGAACGACTAGGTCTACAGCAGTTTTTCTCCCCTGCCGGTCGCATTATCCTACGTAATTTGGAACGCAAGCCCATCCAAGCCTTCCTATCCATTATGGGAATAGCTGTTGCTGTAGCAATTCTCCTGACTGGGTTGTACATCTCAGATGCATTGACATACCTGGTGGATTTTCAATTCCGCCAAGTGCAACGGGAAGATCTCACCATTATTTTTAATCAACCCCGTCCTGCACGTACCCGTTACGAAATCACTCACTTACCAGGAGTTATTCGTTCCGAACCCTTCCGCATCGTACCAGTACGTTTACGCTTTGACCATCATACCTATCGCAGTGCTTTAACTGGAATCGACCCAGCCGGAGAATTCCGCCGTCTGCTAGACAAGAATTGGTACACCGTGCATCTACCCCCAGACGGAGTTGTCATGACTACCAAACTAGCCGAAATCCTAGGTGTTACTCCTGGAGATACCCTAACCGTGGAAGTCCTGGAAGGAAGCCGTCCCGTGCGTCAAGTTCCTGTAGTCGGCTTGGTAGATGAACTCCTCGGTGTCTCAGTATATATGGATATCCATGCCCTCAACCGACTGATGCGAGAAGGACAAACTATTTCTGGTGCTTACCTCTCCGTTGATCCTCACCTTGCTAGTCAGCTTTACTATCGCCTCAAACGTCTACCCGCCATTACCGGTATTGCCACCCGTGAAGCCAGCCTAGAAAGCTTTGAGGAAATTAGTGCTAAAAATCTGCAAGTCTTTACAGCAGTACTAGTAATTTTTGCCTGCATTATTACCTTCAGCGTAGTCTATAACTCAGCACGGATTGCCCTATCAGAAAGAGGACGAGAATTAGCCAGTCTCAGGATTATGGGATTCACTCGTGCTGAAATTGCCTTTATTCTCCTAGGTGAACAAGTTATTCTTACCCTACTCGCCCTTCCTATTGGTTTTGGACTCGGATACGGTTTAGCTGCTTTAATGTCTCTTGCCTATAATTCTGAACTTTATCGTTTTCCCTTAATTATTACTAAAGATACCTATGCTTTTACATTTGTTATCGTAATAGTAGCAGCATTGTGTTCTGGGTTAATTATCCGTAGAAAGCTGAATCGTCTGGACTTAATTGCTGTTTTGAAAACCAGGGAATAAGCTCCATATCGTTATAGTTAGGTTAGTGCGGAGCGTGCTGAGTCCTTTGTATTCAGCTTAGTTTGCATATTGTGACTAACAGAAGCTATAGAAAAATTAAAAAGTACTTAATTAAATAGTAGTAATTAAATAGTAGTAATTAAATACTGTTGCGATCGGCGAAGCCGCGCCAAAGGCGATCGCACAATCCATTCCGCGATTTGAGACACTTCATGAAGCACCTTCCTCAACGGCTAACTTACCTTATGGTTGGAGTTGGCATCATCACAGTAGTTGTCCTAGGATTTCGTCCTGCACCGATTCGGGTTGATCTAGCCGAAGTTAAACGCAGTAGTTTGCAAGTAACAGTGGATGGAGAGGGAAAGACCCGTATCCGCTCCCGCTTCGTAGTTTCAGCTCCTGTCGCCGGTCGGCTGGCAAGGATTAAACTAGATGAAGGAGATAAAATTAAACAAGGCGCAATAATTGCCCAAATTGACCGCCTTCCTCTAGATGCAGACGTCCGAGAAGCTCAAGCACGACTAAGGCAATGGCAAGCAGAGCGTGATGGGGTAGCAACCCAGCGACCAAAACCAGAAGCTTTATTCCAGGCTCAAGCCCGCATCCGGTCAGCAGCAGCCCAACAGCAAGAAGCTCAAGCTCGTGTCCAGCAAGCATTAGCAGCACTAGAGCAAGCAAAACGCGATCGCAAACGCTCCCAACAGTTACACATTGATGGCGCAATCTCTCGTAAAGAGCTCGAAACAGCTCAATTGCTAGAAACTACCCGCC
>NZ_JAAHHZ010000038.1:0-56654 GCF_010672005.1 Moorena sp. SIO4A5
TCCCACGGACTGGGTTCAGAACGGAAGACATTTGAGTACTTAGCCCGTCACCTGGCATCCCATGGATTTGCTGTGGCTGTACCGGAACATCCAGGCAGTAATGCGGATCAAATACAGGCTTTGTTAACTGGTCTTGCCAAAGAGGCAGCTCCACCATCAGAATTTATTAACCGCCCTCTGGATATTAAGTTTTTACTGGATGAACTAGAAAGTTCCTTTCAAGGGCAGTTAAATTTGCAACAGGTGGGAGTATTGGGTCAGTCCTTTGGGGGTTACACATCCTTAGCTCTTGCTGGAGCCGAGATCAATTTTGAGCAATTGCAACAGGATTGCGCTCCCTTAAATCAGGATACCTTGAATATATCCCTACTACTTCAGTGTCGTGCCTTTGACTTACCACCACAGGACTATCAGTTATCGGATCAACGGATTAAAGGTGCGATCGCAATTAATCCAATTACTAGCACAGTCTTAGGAAAATCCCAACTTAGCCCAATTCAAGTGCCCCTGATGGTAGTCGCTGGTAGTGATGATACCATAGCGCCAGCGTTACCAGAACAGATTCAACCCTTTACTTGGCTGACAACTCTACAGAAGTATCTAGTATTGCTTAGGAGAGGAACCCACTTTTCCACCCTCGCCCCATCACCCGATGATGTCCCCTTACCTGAGGCAGTGCTTGGTCCTGACCCAACTATTGCTCAGGAGTATATGAAAGCATTGAGTTTAGCATTTTTTCAAACCTATATTGCTGGTAAATCAGAGTACCAAGCTTATCTGAGTGCTGCCTATGCTCAATCCCTTAGTAAAGAGCTGATGCCCTTGAGTTTGGTGACAATTCTTGAGCCTTTGGTACGGTAAAAAGCAGGGTTGTGAGGTAAGAAGTCAGAAGTCAGAATTCAGAATTCAGAATTCAGAAGTCAGAAGTCATAAGTCATAAGTCATAAGTCATAAGTCAAAATATTGCTCGTTCTAGCTGTTGAACTTGTTTTGCCTGTTCTGATTCTGCCGGAGCCTCTTTCAATGACGTAATTTCTGTAGTTAGCTCCTTGAGCTGGGTATAAAAGAAATATCCTGTGCAAGCTCCTGCTCCTGCTACCATCAAGATTAAGATCATCCAAATAGCGGTGAAACGACCCATTTTTTTCTGTAGCTCTTTTGTTTCTTGCTCCTGTTTCTTCTTATCGGACATGGCAGTCATTTTAAATTCCACCAATGCTTCGGCGACTTCTTCGATATGTTGCTCTTGGAGATTAGCAAGAGGATTGACTGGGGTCACAACAGGAAGGGCTGTGTTGGTAAGAGGTTTGTTGTCTATAGCAAAATTATTGATCGTGCTTGTTTTACTTAGATGATTGTTGTTAGTCATGGCCTTTTTTTGAGACTATTTATTGTTGGTTTTTTATAGCAAAGAGAACAGTGAGTAGGGAGTAGGGAGTAGGGAGTAGGGAGTAGGGAGTAGGGAGTAGGGAGTAGGGAGTAGGGAGTAGGAAAATTATGATCAAAAATGGGCACAATTAATTTAGTAATACTCTAGTATTTATTAGAGCAATTATATATGCCATGAGGTACCAAGAGATACCCCTAAATCCCCCTTATCAAGGGGGACTTTGAGGTTGAGAAGCGTACCTCATAAATCCTATAAACGCTATATTTAGTTTTAATGGTAGACCTCTTGCAAAAGTATTTTTCTGATAGTGTTTGCGTCAATTATTCTCCACTGTTCCCTGTTCCCTGTTCCCTGTTCCCGACTTCTGCAAGAAGTCTGGTGAATAATTAATCAAAAAATCACCGGTTTTGTTGAGTGGTTTTCCAGGAATTTACTGGTGCGAATTGCTGCTGCAACTGCTTGTAAGTCATAGCACCAAGGGGACTGATAGCAGCAATACTACCTCCTAGGATCACAATACTTAAAACCAGCCAGATTTGGAGCCGTTTCACTGAGGCTTCTAGGAACTCCACCTCCTGTTGCAACCCATTAATAACTCTTATTGCTCTGAGGTCAGACCATATACTGTCTTCTTGAAGAAATTCACAATCGCTATTGTTGTCAGTGGTGATCATTATTTGAGTACTTCTTAAATAAACGTTTCTTGCCACCTTCTGAGATATTACTAAGTAAGCATTCAGCCGTTGGCCGTAGGCCAAGGGCTGATCGCTGAGGGCTGATCGCTGAGGGCTGATCGCTGAATACTGATATTACTGATCAGCGACCATTAACACAGAGATTATGTTCTGCAGAGAGCTCTGTTTTTCTTTTCTCTCGGATGCAACGGTTTCTGCTGGTGTTTGGGGTGCAGTTGCTTCTGCTGAACTCGGAGTCGGTTTAGACTGAGAGTTCTCATTACCATCAGTAGCTAGAGACAACCAAGATGCGATCGCTAAAATACTTAGCACCATTGCAAATTGTCTAGTTACCAGTATTGCAACTTGTCTCATGGTATTTTTCTCCTTGAGTTGTATAGATCAGTTAGTGCTTAAGAGCTGTTTTGGCAGATTCTGGCTCAGAACTAGCTTTGAGTGTCTTGTCTTTCTGAGCAGCTTCTGTAGTAGTAGCGGAGTCAGCACTCGGCAACTTTGTCTTTACTTGAACTAGTTTTTCCTTAGCCTGGTCAGTCAGCTGTTTAGTGGTCTGTTGTGCTTGACCAGCGACCTCAGAGAGCTTTTCTTGGGTATTCTCCGCTACTTTTTTAGTAGTTTCTTGCACTTGAGCGGTGAGATCAGAAAGCTTCTGTTGAGCATTACCAGTCAGCTGTTTAGCAGTCTGTTGCACTTGAGTAGTAATCTCAGAAAACTTCTCTTGGGCATTCCCCGCTACTTTTTTATTGGTCGGTTGTACTTGACCAGCAACATCAGAGAGTTTCTGTTGAGCATTACCAGTTAACTGTTTAGTGGTCTGTTGTGCTTGACCAGCGACCTCAGAGAGCTTCTGTTGAGCATTACCAGTTAACTGTTTAGTGGTCTGTTGTGCTTGACCAGCAACCTCAGAAAACTTATTTTGGCTATTCTCCGCTACTTTTTTAGTAGTTTCTTGCACTTGACCAGCAACATCAGAGAGCTTCTGTTGAGCATTATCAGTCACCTGTTTAGTGGTCTGTTGCACTTGACCAGCAACCTCAGAAAACTTATTTTGGGTATTCTCCCCTACTTTTTTAGCATTTTCTTGCACTTGAGTGGTGACATCAGAAAACTTCTCTTGAACATTACCAGTCACCTGTTTAGTGGTCTGTTGCACTTGACCAGCAACCTCAGAGAACTTATTTTGGGTATTCTCCGCTACTGTTTTAGCATTTTCTTGCACTTGAGTCGCTAACCCCTGAGCCCCTTCCATCAGCGCCGCCATATCTTCCTTAGTTTTGGCGTAGTCATCTTTCAAGGATTCAGCCGCCTGAGCAACTTTTTGGTTGATGCCATCGGTATACTGCTCAGCGTTTTGCACCATCGCCTCTATGGCCATCACTCGTTTACCGCCCACACTGGCGATGGCGACAGGGGGAAGTCGGTAGGTGCCATCAGTGACACCACGCCAGCCCTTGGAGCCAAAGATATACTCAACTACCGTCCCGGTGTTGGGGTCAAATCGATAGTCCACCAAAGTACCTGCCTGATTCCCTCCGTCCGTCCACAACTGATGTCCCACAATCGATTCCACTGATGGGGGTTTTTTCGCTGCGGTTTCCGAGTCAAGGTAAACTAGAATGCTGTCGGAGCCAATCGCCTCAATTTCTGCCCAAGTAAATGACCGTTTTTTGCGACCCAGCAGTCCTGACTTGCAAACCAAACCCAAAACTTTATGAGCCATTGGGTCGAGCCACAGCTCAGCTACCCGACCAATTTCTTCAGTGTTTTGGCGATTCAGTACTATCCGGTTGATTACATCACTGTGCTTAATGGCAGTTTCTGATTGTGTGTTCATCAACGTTCTCCTTAGTTTTAAATCAGAGTTTTTAGAGCAAATCTGGTAGCATCGGAGTTGTTAACAACTGGCATTTGCCGACCTTGACTCTCTCCATCTCCTCCCCTTTTTAGTCATGACATTAGGCATCAGCTGGTTGTTTACGCCGAAACAGAGTATTTACTTAGACATTCGGCTCCTTTGATTAAGCTCTGATGAAAGATTAATCAAACTTTGTGAACAAACTGTGAGTATGCTAGGGGCGCACTCGCGCTAAAAAAGCTTTTGAATGACTGATATCAGCAGAAAATTGTCAACTGCTTGACCAGATTTGTAAACTATTGGTTTTGTGAAAATTCCTAACTCAAGGTGTCAGCATTCAGCCGTCAGCTTATTTTATTCAAAAGCTGTTCGGTGTCAGGATAGGCTGAGCCAGCGGTAAACTTTTCAGGACTTACGCATAAAGGCGTTTCTCGTACTTATCAGGTACACTCAATTTTATTCCCCCTACTCCCTACTCCCGACTCCCGACTCCCGACTCCCGACTCCCGACTCCCGACTCCCGACTCCCGACTCGCTGCTCCCTTGCACTTGCTCCCCCAGCCACTTAGTAATTAGTTCTGGACAATTCTTCTTAAACCAGCGCAGAGCAACAACTCTGAAGGCTGGTTTGGACATACGGGCAATTGATTTCATCATCCAGTTGAGGGAGCGAGACTGAAACTTTTTGTTGATCAGGTTTACTGAGCCCACATCGTAGAGGCAATCGAGGATGAGCTTCACGGTAGCCTCTTCCCTTTCTACTAAATGTTCCAGCAGCAGCAGGACATCATGCATACGCTCCTTTTGCATGCGCTCTTCTTCCAAGATTTTCGGCACCTCGACCAATGGTTCGGAAGATGTCATCATAGTCGTAGTATCTATACTTGACTGTTCCAGGCTTGGATTCATTCCTGACACCCTAATCAATAATTTACCTATGTTCTAGTAACAATAACCTAGTATTCCGTCAAAATTGAATGACAATTTAATACTTTATGCGATCGCGAACAGCTCCACTGCGAGGTGTACCTTTTTTATCATTCGCAGCACTTTTTTCCAAAAATTCAATAATCTTCCCCGCCACATCTACTTCAGTCGCCTTTTCAATTCCTTCTAGTCCTGGTGAAGAATTTACTTCCAACACTACCGGACCATGATTGGAGCGTACCATGTCTACCCCAGCTATGCGTAATCCCATGGCTTTAGCAGCACGAATTGCTGTGCTACGCTCTTCAGGGGTTAACTTGATTTTTTCTGCTGTTCCCCCTCGGTGTAGGTTCGAGCGAAATTCCCCTTCTGCTCCCTGTCGCTTCATTGATGCTACTATTTTACTATCAATCACAAGGCAACGAATATCCATACCCCCTGCTTCTTTGATAAATTCTTGGACTAAAATATTGGCTTCTAAACCGCGAAAGGCTTCAATGACGGAGGTAGCAGCTTGATGAGTTTCTGCCAGTACCACCCCAATGCCTTGGGTACCCTCCAATAGTTTAATCACCAAAGGAGCACCACCTACCATCTCGATTAAGCCGTCAATATCTTGGGTGGAATGGGCAAAGCCAGTTACGGGCAAACCAATACCTTCACGAGAAAGGATCTGAAGAGAGCGTAGCTTATCACGAGAGCGGGAAATTGCCTGAGTTGGATTAGCACTAAAAACACCCATCACTTCAAACTGCCGTACAACGGCGGTGCCATAGAAGGTCTTTGATGCCCCGATCCGGGGAATAATGGCATCAAAGTCATCTAAGGGTTTGCCCTGATACATTACCATTGGCTTGTGAGCTGTAATATTCATATAACAGCGCATATAGTCAATCACCCGCATTTCATGACCCCGCTTGTCCCCAGCATCCTTCAAGCGTCGGGTAGAATATAAGCCAGCATCTAGGGATAAGATAGCAATTTTCATCCTTGATTACTCCTATCATTGCTCTGGTGACTCGTAGTTGAACTTTGTACAAAGGAATGACCCGAGTCTACCAAAAAGCGCCTCTGAACAGCTTGACGCCCCAGCAACATCCGGAAACCCATGGCATCTCGATTGGTTAAGGTAAGTTCAATCGGCCACTGCTTGCTACCTAGTTTTACAGTAGTCTGGATAACCGGTCGCAACTGAGTTTGTCCATTGGAACTGCGTACCTTTCGCTGGTCTAACAGTTTCGCTTCTGCGATTACAGTTTGATGGCTGTCCCGCTGATAGGGATGCACTTTAAACCGAACCCACTTGATCCCATCATGGTCGAAGGTTTTGATATCAAAGGCATGTAAGGCGGATGAACGTGCGCCAGTGTCAATTTTCGCCTTGACCTGTATAATACCAAGTTCAGGCAACGTCAACCATTCTCGCCAGCCAATGATTGGCAAGTGTTCGGAGTGCTTCATTTAGGGTAAATTAGTATGCTATGGCGCAGGGAATCGGGAATCGGGAATCGGGAATCGGGAATCGGGAATCAGAACAGTGTGGGGAGAGGGGCGGGGGCGCGTTCCTATAACTATCGTTCTCTTGATAATGAATATAACAAAAATTAGCCTTAGGGGCGCATCCCGTGCGCCCCTAAGGTGTGTGAGTAATTGATTGTATGCGACAGCAAGTCAGAAGTGCGAACGCATAATTTGATTGAGCGCTGTTTGTTGACAGTCAACCGTCAACAGTCAACCCTCAACAAAGGTCACTTTAGGCATGGCTTTCCCAGCTCAAATCTATCGACTCAGAGATTACTGGTCGCTCGTAACCGTTTTCATTGATCATCCACATCCCTGTCTTGCCATCAACAGTATTGCTCCAGAAAATGTCATCGTAATTATTGTCGTCAAAATCCATAACTCCTTGAAATTTCCAGGTGTTGTCGAAGGGTGCATTATTCACCAACACTGACTCGATGTAATCTGTACCTGCCATCCGCCAGTAGGAAACATTTTGGTTTTCAGTATTAAGCCAGAGAATATCCCCGTCATCATCTCCATCAAAGTCTCCGGCACCAACCATCTTCCATTTACTGTCGGCTGATTCTGATTTGATTAGTACTCCCTGAGTTAGCTCAGTGCCATTCATCAGCCAAACTGCATTTTCGCCAGTGGAGTGATTACGCCACAGCAGATCGGTTTGCTGATCACCGTTGAAATCTGCTGTGCCATGGATTTGCCAGTTAAGGTCTGAGACTGGGACGATGGATACTGCTTCTTGGAACTGGGAACCCTTCATTAACCAGATACCAATGTCTCCAGTAACGGTATTGCGCCAAACCATATCTTTGTGGCTATCATCGTTAAAGTCTCCAGCAGCACGAATCTCCCAGTCACTGTTAACTGATTCCATTTGAATCGTCACTGCCTCATCTAGGTCAGTACCCATGACCCCATGCATCCGCCAAGCTCCCATGGCACCAGTCTGAGAATTATGCCAGAACAGATCCACTTCAGCAGAGGTAAATTCGATGGCGTCAATTCGCCCTAACTCGAAGGTCTCATTATCAAGACTATCTGCCTCTACAACAATTTCGATGCGATCGCCTGGGGCAAGTTGTACATCCTTAAAGATAGGATTTGGATTAGGATCACCATTGCTGAGAGAGTCAGTGAAACCGACATAGTTAAGGGGGTTGGGTCCGTCTCCACCAAGGTTTTTCTCCAAAGTATAGGTGTCAATTTCAATACCGTTAACCTGTAGTTTTAGTTTGGCTTTTCCATCCACTTCATCAAAGTGAGCGATACCGATATGGTATTTGCCAGCAACACCATCACTTTCTGTCCAGTCAATTCTGATTATGCCGTTGCTTTCAATGTCTTCGATTCTGACTGCTTTAGAGCCTGAAGCAATATCATTATCAAAAACCTCGTAATTTTCCAGGGTAACGCGAATTGAGTTTTCTGCTTCGATTTTCATGGTTGTTTTCCTGTTTTAGATGAAGCGCGTTTTGTTAATTGGTAACTGTTGACAGTAAACTGTCAGCGGTCAGCCGTCAGCGGTCAGCCGTCAGCGGTCAGCTTCAAATAAAATAGAAAGTCTGGGGAAAACCCCCATTTCACGTAGCCCATAGGCTGATAGCTGATAGCACCTCAAGTAGCACCATCTGTAGCGCATTAGCTGATAGCTGATAGCTTACATTAACAGCTAATTAACTAGTAGTTTGCTGAAAATCCCTTTGGCATAACTGTTAGGAATTGCTCTAATAATTCCCAAACTATTGAGCAAAACTATTGGTAGAATGCAGTTTTTGGTTTAAATGCAGCCTGGTTTTGTCTTGTGTCGATTGCACAAGTGTCTCTTTTACGTGGATGGTAGAGATTGCACACTAGATTATTTTATACCATGACAGATTTTTGAGCTGTTTTGAAATTAGGTCACTTTGACAAGTGGCACAGTTAAATGCTATTATAGAAATTAGCTGCTATAATATTTCGGGTTTTAATTGGGTGAGGTATAGGAAAGGGAATAGGGAACAGGGAATAGGGAACAGGGAATAGGGAATAGGGAATAGGAAACAAAAATTATCACAATTCCTACACGGATTCCTCTTTAACCATCAAAAATAAATTATTTGAATTATTTATAATAGTTTATTTACGATATTTATTTAAATAAGTATGAAGCTTTATTTAAGCTAATTTATGATTGCTATAGCGAGAATATATAGGACAGGTAACCAACAAAAAAAATCACCATTGACTTAGGTTTTTTATACTACTCATATATTAAAAAATCCTGCTAAAATTGGTGACTCGCTAGTCTGATATAAAAAGCTTTTTGAAGGAAATAATTTAAAATTCAAAAATAATTAGTGCGTAGTTAGGGGCGGACTTGCCATTATTTTTCGCCTCTTAGCCAGCCTTGGGATAGTCCGCCCCGTAACGCACCACTACTAATAACCTTTAATAATAGCATTTTCTAGTCAGGGTGGGGGGAGTTTCTGGAAATTGATAAACGCGATTGACCTTGGCCAAAAGGCCACGCTACGCGAATGGTCACGCTACGGGATTGGCCGTAGGCCACGCTAAAAGCGATTGACCTTGGCCAAAAGGCCACGCTACGCGAATGGTCACGCTACGCGATCGCATCTAGCCGAATTCCCCATATTCCCGACTCCCGACTCCCGACTCCCGACTCCCGACTCCCTGCTCCCTTTACCATAGTTTACAAAACTTTACAAATTTCCTCACTAAAATATCCGGGTTGACAAAATAAATTGTGCAAAGCTTACTAGACTCAAGTGCTGTCTATAGCGTTTCTCCATCAGATGTAAACCGAGGAGGTCTTTTTTTATTGTCGAATAAAACTCCGGATCTCTTTCCCCTCTAGCATGCATGCCTCTTACCTCTTGCCTTTTAAAGCAAGAGGTGTGTTTACAACCTAGATAAAAACGCTATATGCCTGACCCCTCTACTCTCCTACTACTAGCCTACAGCCACTGCAAAAATGCCACTGCTAGTCTTGACTACAGTGACAGCATTATCTGCACGCCCACTCAAGAGCCCAACCAATCCCCTCGGCTGGGGAAACCCTCCAAGAGCATCACTGCTCCAGAAGCGATCGCAATTGCTCAAAACTCTCGATTCAGTAATCTCAAAACAGTCCAGGGACGGTCTTTACCAGGAATAAATGTCCCCCCAACACTGCGTTTGGGGAGCAAAGGGGAAGTTGTCACTAGACTACAAACTATACTGCAACAGTTAGGCAACTACCAACAGCCAGTGGATGGTGTATACGGTTCCAATACCTTTGCTGCTGTCTCTACATTCCAGCAAGCACTAGGATTGAATGCGGATGGTATTGTTGGACCAATAACCTGGATAACTCTACAACAATTGCACTCAGAATTCTTATCTGCTACCCAAGAGAGGGAGTTGATCGAGATTTCCCCAAATCAGCCACAAACTAGAGGGGAAGGTCAGGATACTATCATTAATAATTTTATTTCAACACCAGAGTCTGCCTTAGCAAATCAATCGGTTACTTCAACCCCCTTGAACGCCCTCTCCAATAAACCACTATACCGATGGTTGTTTGGCTGGGCAGTGGTATCTCTTGGAGGATGGGGAGTAATTGCGCTACAGATAAACTATCAACGGCTCCCGATTCGGCTGAGGATAGGAAAATCCTCTACAAAAACAGGGCAACCTGAGAATATTGTGCCCAGAGAAGATATAGAAGATAGCGAATCAAGCATCTATTCCATGGATGATTTGCTAACTACCATCAGTGAGAGCGAGATAGACCAATCTTCAATCCCTGAAACGGTCTCTGAAACGGTTGCTATTGAGGAAACTGTAGACCAAAACAATCAAGACTTAAGCTTAGAGAAGTATGGTCTACTTCTGTTCACCAGCCCAGTGGCAACAAGCCCTAATGTTTTACCGATACAATTTGAAGATAGTAATGAAAATAAAGCTAAGCTAAACTTAGCTAAATCCTCTACTTTGTTCTTGCCCTTAGATCAGATTAAATTTAAACAATCCCCACCATCGAGCGGTGAAGATAATCTATCTTTATCAGCTGTTTTGGAATCTTCTGAGGAAGGTCTCTACAGTTTTACCCACCCTTCTATATCCTCCGTTATTCAAGAATTGACCAACAGTGAGTTAGTGGAAGTCGAGGCAGCTAAGGGTGGGATTAAACCTCTCAATAACTTCTTTACTGACCTGTATCGCCTTGCTCAAAACGCTAGCTTACCTGACCAAAACCATCACCAAGATACCAGCACAACTCAGGAAAACGTTCCCCAAAGATCCCAAAACTCTGACCAAGCTGATCAACGTATCCCTGATCAGATCAAACCAGGAACTGTAGTTGGTATCCTATCCCCGACTAATCCAAAAACAGGAGAACGGTATACCTACTCATTAATTGATGATGCTGGCGGGCGGTTTATGTTGAAGGAGAATAAACTGGCTCTTACCGAGCAAAGCTTGATTAATTTCAAAACAGACACCAGCCATACCGTGATTGTCCGTCGCACGGATTCCAAAGGTATCTATGTTGATAAATCCTTTACTCTGCGTTTGAAGGCTGAGAACGAGTCAGCACCTCCTCAGCCCCCGGTTAACAATCAGAAGAAGGTATCCACTGAAACGCGATCGCTTACCAGTGTCAGCAGTTGATCAATTCATGATTTACCCAGTAACAGGTAACCCACAACTGATGGCACTAGGAGCAAAGATTGACCTTGGCCAAAAGGCCACGCTACGCGAATGGTCACGCTACGGGATTTTCCTTTGGAACCGCTTCGCGAACGCAAACCTATCAAGACGGCATAGTTTGATAGGGGTCTGTGTAGAAATTGTGATAATTTTTGATGCCATATTCTCTACTCCCGACTCCCTACTCCCGACTCCCTTTGCTATACATAGGTTTAACTTAGCCGGATGCTACCAGTCCGGCATCAGCCATTTTTCTTTGGCTCTTCCCAAGGTAAGCTAGAATTATTAAGAAATCTTTAGAAAAAATTGTAACTGCTGCTACCTATTTCCAGGCGCTGGTATGACTCTCCCAATTCGCAACGTTGCTATTATTGCTCACGTCGATCACGGCAAAACTACCTTAGTTGACGCTCTACTCAAACAATCCGGTATCTTCCGCGAAGGGGAAGACGTTCCAGACTGCGTCATGGACTCCAACGATTTAGAGCGGGAGCGGGGTATTACTATTCTTTCTAAGAATACCGCCGTTCGGTACAAAGACATCCTAATTAATATTGTTGATACTCCCGGTCACGCTGACTTTGGTGGAGAAGTAGAGCGGGTATTGGGTATGGTGGATGGCTGCATCCTAATTGTGGATGCTAATGAAGGACCAATGCCTCAAACCCGATTTGTCCTGAAAAAAGCTCTGGAAAAAGGACTCCGCCCGATTGTAGTGGTCAATAAAATTGACCGACCCCAAGCGGACCCTTATGGTGCCATCGACAAAGTGCTGGATCTGTTCCTAGAATTAGGAGCAGACGATGACCAGTGTGAGTTTCCCTACCTATTTGCCTCCGGTCTACAAGGCTACGCCAAAGAAGATTTGGACGCAGAAGCGGTAGATATGCAACCACTGTTTGAAGCGATTTTGCATCATGTCCCGCCACCAGTAGGAGACCCTGCCAAGCCGCTACAACTACAAGTCACCACCTTGGACTATTCCGAGTACCTAGGTCGCATTGTGATTGGCAGAATTCACAACGGAACCATTAAGGCCAGTCAACAAGCTGCTTTAGTTAAGGATACTGGGGACATAGTTCAGGCAAAAGTTACCAAGTTGATGGGATTTGAAGGACTCAAGCGAGTTGACCTAAAAGAAGCATCAGCTGGTTATATCGTGGCGGTAGCTGGGTTTGCTGATGCCAATATTGGTGAAACCATTACTTGTCCCAATGAACCCCAAGCCTTACCCCTAATTAAGGTAGATGAGCCTACCTTGCAAATGACCTTCTGCGTGAATGATTCCCCCTTTGCGGGTAAGGAAGGGGACTTTGTAACTTCGCGACAATTACGCGATCGCTTATTCCGAGAATTAGAAACAAACGTAGCACTACGGGTAGAACCCACTGACTCCCCCGATAAATTCCTAGTATCTGGTCGTGGAGAGCTACACCTGGGTATTCTGATCGAAACCATGCGTCGCCAAGGATATGAGTTCCAAGTTTCCCAACCCCAAGTCATCTACCGGGAAGTCAATGGTCAACCTTGCGAACCCTTTGAATATCTAGTGCTAGATGTGCCA
This sequence comes from Moorena sp. SIO4A5, assembly GCF_010672005.1. NCBI lineage: Bacteria > Bacillati > Cyanobacteriota > Cyanophyceae > Coleofasciculales > Coleofasciculaceae > Moorena > Moorena sp. SIO4A5. The sequence continues at coordinate 12,642 of NZ_JAAHHZ010000038.1, forward strand.
GAAGAAGCCGTGGGTAGCTGTATCGAGCGTTTAGGACAGCGCAAAGGGGAAATGCAAGATATGCAAGTGGGTGCCAATGGTCGCACCCAAATCGATTTTGTGATTCCTGCCCGTGGCTTAGTTGGTTTCCGGGGGGACTTCCTTCGCTTGACCAAAGGTGAAGGGATCATGAATCATAGCTTCCTAGAATATCGTCCCATGACTGGGGAATTAGAAACTCGCCGCAATGGAGTAATTGTAGCCTTTGAAGAAGGGATGGCTACCTTCTATGCCCTGAAAAATGGAGAAGACCGTGGTGTATTCTTTATTAAACCAGGCACTAAGGTTTACAAAAACATGATTATTGGGGAACACAATCGTCCTCAGGACTTAGATCTAAATGTCTGTAAAACGAAGCAGTTAACTAACCATCGTTCCGCCACTGGGGATGAATTAGTGCAGTTACAAGCCCCAATGGAGATGAGTTTGGAACGGGCTTTGGAGTATATTGGACCCGATGAACTGGTGGAGATTACACCTCAGTCAGTTCGTTTGCGGAAGCTGTCTAAGAAGAAGTTGGCGAAGCAAGGTAAAAGGTAAGAATTGAGAATGTAGAATTTAGAATTTAGAATGTAGAATGTAGAATTTAGAATGCATTCTTAATTCTAAATTCTGACAGACAACCTCCTAACCTTCATTCATCCAATCACGAGCCGAGGCGGAAGCATCTATACCACCAGTGCGCATCTGGCGTATCAAAGCCTGGGGATCAGGAGACACTTTAAGGGCTTCGGTGGGTGTGATTTTTTCATCAATTAGGTAGTTGTAGAGAGCCTGATTCATAACTTGCATTCCTTCAATGGTTTCAGTTTCCATCAGTCGGAACACATCCCCATCTTCTCCCTTAAGCAGGTAATCCTGTACAGTTGGGGTATTGATTAAAATGTCATGAACCGCAATCCGACCCTTATCGATGGTTGGTACTAAGAGTTGGGCAATAACTGCCAACAGGGACTCAGCAATCTGGATGCGGATCGCTGACTGTTCATCAGGATTGTAGAGATTCAACAGACGGTTAATACTGCTGATGGCATTGCGAGTGTGTAGAGTACCCAAGACCAGATGACCGGTTTGGGCAGCTTGCAGGGCAGTATCAACTGTGATGCGATCGCGCATTTCCCCAATTAGAATTATATCGGGATCCTCCCGTAACACAGACCGCAGAGCGTGGTGAAACTCATGGGTGTGTAATCCCACTTCTCGCTGACTAATCAGGCACTTTCGGGAGCGGTGGACATATTCAACCGGGTCTTCAATGGTAACAATATGTTTGTACTCTGTTTCATTGAGATGGCGAATCATCGCCGCAAGAGTCGTTGATTTACCTGATCCTGTCGGACCGGTAACTAAAATAATTCCCTGACCCTTGCTAACTATTTTTTTTAAAACTTGCGGTAGAGTTAAATCATCGATTGAAGGAACATCAAGGCTGATTAATCGCAGCACAATGGCTCCGCCGTTTAGGGAGTCAAAACAATTCACCCGACAGCGCACTAAGCCAGGGTAAAAAATAGCAGTATCCAGTTCTTTGGCTTCAGCAAACTGCTTCCTCTGAGCCGGAGTGAGAATCTCATTGAGGTATGCCTCAAAGACTTCCACTGTGACCTTGGTATGACGTTTAGCCACATACATCTTGCCCCGAATCCTAAATCTGGGGACCTGTCCCACTCGAATATGAATGTCAGAAGCTTTGTGACCATGAGCCTCTGCGACGATTTGCTCGATAGAAGGGGGATGGCTAAGGTTCGAGTTAAGTTCTACTACTGGTTTAAGTGGTGATGGTAAAGTTTGAGGCTCTTGATCAATTTGCACTCCTACACCAGAATTCGTGTTCTTCATATGATGTACCTAGGGATACCCTTGCTGGACTGATCAGGTCGGGGCGTTGATGTTTGCTGATCTTCTTGTTGGCAGTGAATTTCGGTTGCTTGTGATCCAACCAAAGAACTGTCAACCCTAGAGAAATTTTACTTTATATAAAAAGTTTTCACACTAATCCAGCTAGGTTTTTGATATTGCTGTCAGACCTCACCTAGATATGATATATTTAAAGTTTATGGATTAGGATGATAGCCTTAGGTACCGGAACTTAAGCTAAGCCCTAACCCTCAAAATTACAATACCAGAGTACTAGTCACCAAGCTCAATAGTTTTGAGTTCCCCTTCCACGAAATAAAAAATTTCAGAACCGAAAGCGATGGTGCTCAGTTCCAAATCTTGAGGTTTGCCAGTGGCCTGATCAGTTGTCGCTTTCCACAGCCTAATCGCTGGTTGGGACTCAAACGTCTCCCGTTCCGGTGTTCCTGGCTGCAAGGGAAAATAATCACGCTGGGCAGAACCAAGTTTTCCTGGAGGCTTGAATCTCATTGAGGTGTAAATCACACCTTCAGATGGTTCACTAAGGCGTTGATATTCCCTAGTCACTGCTGGAGCTCTCCTTGCCCTTGCCCTGATTAAGTAGAAGCTGAAATTTAGGCTCAGCATTTTCTTGGCTTACTAGTAACACGGCGTAGTCTTTGAGACTATCCCTATTAAAATCAGCGGTGAAGATAGTACAGGTAAGCTGCACATTTATATCTTCTTGATCAAAGGAGCGAATTGACTTCACAAAGTCAGAACCTTGAGCAAGTCGATATTCCCCAATGTTTTTTTGGAGTTGTTTTGGCAGTTCTCCGTAACATTGAAAGTCTGGTAGCTCAACTGATGGCTCAGCTTTAGAGTTACAGGCTACCAGTAGTAGTATTGGCACCGAAAATAGGAAAATTTTTATGAGCATTATTTTCGGATAATTTTTAGTAATTTAAATACTTTCGTTCAACTAGTAAATTTAAACTAATTAATTTAGCTTATGGGGTAATGTTGTCACACTGCTGCACAACTTTTTTTGATATTTTTAGCGGTATAATCCATAATATCCCATAGCTTTAATCCCATCAAACCGTTAAGTTAACCCAAACCCAGTTCCCGTTTGAGCAGATTAATCGACTTGCTACCAATATAGTTTTCACAACGGATCAGCTTGGGTGGTCGAATAATATCTTCACGAGCAGCTAAGATGGCCTCTTTAACAGTTTGATAACTTGCTTGATCGCTAATAATTATCTGGGAACTACGAACCAGAGCTTTTAGTTTGTAGTTGTCCTTAATCTGAGCCGTCATCACTAACAACTCATCTCCCCGTAGACTATGGATAATAATTTCTACTATTTTTAAAATCCCAGAACTGATGCTAACCACTCCTAAACGGCTACCTTTGGAGAGATTCTTAATTAGCTTAATTTCTGGCTCATAGTCATAAATATCAACAGGGATGACACGGACAGATTTAGGGGCAACAATCCCTTCTGCTTTACCGATAAAATAGCGACTAGTAACTACTGTCGCCGAGTGAGTTTGATCCAAAGCTTCCGAGAGTTCTTCCATTGGCACCAACTGCACCGGGATTCCCAAGGATTGTTCTAACTCCTGCACCATCAATTCTCCAGCACCAATGTCTCGTGACTCTACTGTCACCAGTACCCTAGCGCTACACCGTAACCGCCAGTCAATCTCCGACAAAAATAGTTCCCTAGCTTGGTTAAGGGAGCAACCTTGTCCGAGAAGTTGATTGAGGCTATCTTGAACAACCTTGTAAGCTTCGGGGGAAAACTGGTTAAGAATGCCAACCTGACGTCGATTACCCCCTTCATGACCCTGTGCCTTAACATAAATGCCTGACCCAGCATGGGACTCTACTAGTCCTGTTTCTTCTAACTGCCGATATACCTTGCTGATGGTATTGCGGTGCAAACCCGTCTCCATCGCTAGCTGACGGGTACTGGGCAGTTTATGACCTGGGGAATATTGTCGGGATGCGATCGCAAACTGAATTTGGTCAAATAGCTGCTTCGAGGCAGGTATTTCACTATCTTGTTGAATATGATACTGAACCATTACAGAGTCTCCAAAATCCCCTGTTTATCACTATTATATGGTAAATTTTATATTTTAAACTTTTCGTTCAAATTTTGCTATCCACTTCAGCTATAATGTAAGCATTCAGCTATCAGCCGTGAGCTAAAAGCTCACGCGTGCGCGTTCAGCGGTCAGCTTAAAATAAGATTTGGGATAATTTAATAGTTCGAGATTTTATCGAATTCAAAGTCTCGGTAGTAATGATTCAGCCGTCACCTGATAGCACCTCAAGTAGCTTGCGCGTAGCGCATTAGCTGATACGCGACACGCTGATCCCATCTCAAGTAGCACCATCTGTAGAGCCTAGGCTGATAGCTGATCCCTAATAGCTTATCGCTGATCCCTAATAGCTTATCGTTTAAAAATTAGCTAATTATAACTAAGTTAGCTCCCAAATAACTAAGTCAATAAAAATCAATAAAAATCAATAAAAATTAATAGATTTTTAATTTATACTCTGGACTATACTGAACTATCCAATTAAGTAAACTAGTTAATTAACTTATTATTTATTTATTAAATACAGGTATAATTTAGAGTTAAGCTACTGCTGTAGAATTGGCGCTGAATTCAGAAAGCCAAGAAAACCTTTAGCTTAGCATCTATAACTGCCAAGCAAGAGCTTCACATCCTTCCAAATCGATTATGACACATAGCGAAATTCGTACCATTACCGTCAAGGTGGTCAATGGTGATCTAGACATAGCAGCTTACCTGGCAATGCCGGTGGCAGAAAGACCTCTTCCTGGAATTGTGGTGCTGCAAGAAATTTTTGGGGTGAATGGCCATATCCGGGATATCACAGAACGGTTTGCCAAAGAAGGCTATGTTGCGATCGCTCCGGCACTCTATCAACGCCAAGCCCCAGGCTTTGAGACAGGTTACACCACTGAAGACATTAAGATTGGCAAGGAATACAAGGCACAAACCAGAGCAGCTGAACTGCTGGGAGACATACTCGGGGCCATCGATTACCTGAGGAGTCAAACCCCTGTGCAAGATAACTCCATCGGCTCTATTGGCTTTTGTTTCGGCGGTCATGTTGCCTATCTGGCTGCTACCTTACCCGATATTAAAGCTACTGCTTCGTTCTATGGCGCTGGGATTACTACTATGACTCCTGGCGGTGGTGAACCAACTATTACTCGCACACCAGAGATTAACGGTACACTCTATGGTTTCTTTGGCATGGAAGATGCTAGCATTCCAGCAGAAGAGGTTGATCAGATTGAGGCTGCTCTTGAGAAAAATAAAATTAATTATCGTGTCTTTCGTTACGATGGAGCAGACCACGGATTTTTCTGTGACCAACGGGCTAGCTACAATGAAAAAGCAGCTACTGATGCGTGGGCTAACGTTTTGCAGCTCTTTAGGGAAAAACTTGACTAAACTGTCACCGGCTCCCAACTTTTTAAGCAGCTGATCCCATATCAGAAATCATCACTGATTTTAAACCGTTAATCATCATGAATTCAAAATCAACCTCTTCGACCACCAGCAATTCATCCTTTTCTATGGATGATTTTGCTCAAGCCCTAGAAGAATACGACTATGAGTTTAAACAGGGACAGGTGGTTCGTGGCAGAGTACATAACTACGAAACCGATGGTGCTTATGTAGACATCGGTGGTAAGTCCCTGGCTTATCTACCAATTAGTGAAGTTTCCTTAGAATTGGATCTCGATTGGTCGGAAGTACTGCCCTTGGATGAGGAAATGGATTTCCTGATTATTCGGGAGCAGAATGCCGATGGTCAAGTTACCCTTTCCCGGCGTCAGCTGGAGATTAAGCAGGTTTGGGATGGGTTAGTTGAACTCCAAGACAATGGAAAATCATTAGATGTCCGGGTTTCTGGAGTGAATAAAGGTGGTGTCACCGTGGATGTGCGCGGATTGCGGGGATTTATTCCGCGATCGCACTTGAGTCAGCACGACCATCTAGATTCCTTGATTGGTCAGAAACTAACAGTCACTTTCCTAGAAGCTGACCGCGATCGCAATAAGCTAGTGCTTTCTCAGCGGGAAGCTGTGCGTGCTGCTACTTTCTCTGAGCTAGAAGTGGGACAATTAGTGGAAGGTAAAGTAGCTGCGATCAAGCCCTTTGGTGTGTTTGTGGACTTTAATCAAACCAATGGCTTGCTACACATTAAGCAAGTAAGCCAAAATTTCGTTGAAGACCTCTCCAAGGTGTTTGAAATCGGTCAAGTGATCCAGGTAATGATTATTAACTTGGATGAAGGCAAAGGTCGTATTTCTATGTCTACCAGGGTTTTAGAAAATTACCCAGGAGAAATGCTCGAAAAGATGGCAGAGGTAATGGCTAGTGCTCCAGCTCGTGCTGAACGTGCTAGGCAAAAACTATTACAAGGATAAGTTAGGTCTTTTTAATCGATAATGTTTGTTGTTGGCTGTTGACCGTTGACCGTTTACTGTTGACTGTTGACCGTTGACAGTAAACTGTGAACCGTGAACTAAAATACCTGATGAATCAAAACAATAGCCCAATCCATACCCTTACCGTAGATATTGGTGGCAGTGGCGTTAAGGTGATGGTATTAGATGAAGTGGGTAATCCCATCACCGAACGTAGTCGCTTAGAAACACCCCAACCTCCTAAGCCGGATGCTATTATTGATGCGATCGCATCCCATGCTCTCGGACAAGGGAATTTTGAACGGGTATCGGTGGGATTTCCTGGAGTGGTGCGCAATGGGATAACCTATACGGCGGTAAACCTCGATCCTGATTGGCAGGGATTTGATCTCGCTACTACCCTATCTCAACGCTTAGGCAAACCGGTGCGGGTAGCTAATGATGCCGATGTGCAAGGATTAGGAGCAATTACTGGCCAGGGAGTGGAATTGACGATTACCCTAGGCACAGGGTTTGGTTCTGCTTTATTTGTAGATGGCAAGCTGGTGCCAAATCTGGAAATGGGACACCATCCTTTTCGTAAAGGGGAAACCTACGAAGAACAGTTGGGGCGAGCGGCCTTAGAGAAAGATGGTAAGAAGAAATGGAATAACCGTCTCAAAAAAGCGATCGCATCCCTGGAGCGTTTGTTTAATTATAATTCCCTTTACATTGGTGGTGGTGAAGCCAAAAAAATTAACTTTGAGCTACCCCCCAATGTAAAAGTAGTGCCCAATGTTGCTGGGTTATTGGGGGGTATTGCTTTGTGGCGGGATTAGAAAAAACCCTTAAATACTATCGCCTATCGCGCTAAATACTATAACGCTAAGCTATAGCTTTTCCTGCATAAACCTGTGTTACAAATTCCCCAATTTTCTGCTGATATTCGGAAGTAGCAACAGTTGTCAAATCATTGTGACCTGCATCAGGAACTAGCCAAAGCTGTTTAGGAACTGTAGCAGCATCGAACAAGACTTGACTCATACTAGCAGGAACTGTGGCATCACTAGTGCCATGGATTAAGAATATAGGTGTTTGGAGTGACTTGATTTTACTAATTGAGTCAAACCGCTGGGTAAGCAGAAGATCGATCGGCAAGAAACCATATTTTCTCTCATAATCTGCCATATCCCGCATGGAAGTAAATGAGCCTTCCGAAATCAAGCCTGCCATTTCTGGGTTACGCACCGCTAGATCAATCGCGATTGCTCCCCCCATGGAATGACCATAGACAAAAATATCTTGGGGATTGATGCCTCGTTGTTGGACTAGATAATCCCAAGCTACTTGAGCATCTTGATAAACTTGGGATTCCCTAGGAAATTTCCCCTCGCTGCGACCATAGCCTCGGTAGTCAATCAGCAGCAGGGATAAACCGACCTGATGTAACCGTTGGGCTATTTCAAGATATCCCCCAATATTAGAGGCATTACCGTGCAGATATAGCATCACCTTACTTTTTGGTGAGTCAGAGGGAATCCACCAGCTGTGAATTTTCTCAACTTTACCCTGATTGGATATTGGTAACCAAACCTCTTCGTAAGGCAAACCAAAGTCAGCTGGTGTATTTTCAATCACTGAGGCAGGACAAAACATTAGCCTATGTTGCAACAGCAACACGGAGGTACAAACTAAGGCGTAAGCGATCGCTATAAATCCTGCAACAATCAACATAATCAATTATCTTGATACTTCATCCTTCATCCTTCAAAACCGGTTGACTTAGATGCCATTCGGTTGCTTTTTCATAAGCATAACCTACTTGGAATAGCTGGTCTTCCCGCAATACATTACTAATCAACTGCATCCCAATGGGTAATCCCTGTTCATCAAAGCCACAGGGTATACTCATCCCTGGTAACCCAGCCAGATTAACTGGAATAGTCATCAGGTCAGTCAGATACATACTTAAAGGGTCTTCTGTCTTTTCCCCAGCTTTAAACGCTGTGGAGGGAGCTGTGGGACAGACTAGCACATCGACATTCTCAAAGGCTGCCTCAAAATCCTGTTTAATCAGAGTACGAACTTTTTGGGCTTTGAGATAATAGGCATCATAGTAACCAGCGGATAGGGCATAGGTTCCTAGCATAATCCGGCGCTTGACTTCTGCACCGAACCCTTCAGCACGGGTTTTGGTGTACATAGAAAGGAGATTGTCAGCATCTGATGCCCGTAAGCCATATTTAACCCCATCGTAGCGAGCTAGATTGGCTGATGCTTCTGACGGAGCAATAATGTAGTAGCAAGGCAAACCATACCGGAATCGGGCACAGGAAATTTCCTGGATTTCAGCACCTAAGTCTTTGAGCTGATCAATGGCTTTAGTGACTGCTTTCTCTACTACTGGGTCTAAGCCTTCACCAAAGGTTTCTGTGATAATGCCAATCTTAACTTTACCATTAGATTTTAGGTCTGGTTTGAGGAATTGAGTATAGTCGGGAATGTCTACTTTGAGGCTGGTAGCGTCATTGGGGTCATATCCTGCGATCGCATTCAGTAAAATAGCGGCATCTTCTACAGTGCGAGCAAATGGTCCAATTTGATCTAAGGACGACGCGAATGCCACTAAACCATAGCGCGATACTAAACCATAGGTCGGTTTCATGCCAACTACTCCACAGTAAGAAGCCGGTTGACGAATAGAACCACCGGTATCAGAACCCAGAGCAATGGGACATTCCCCAGAAGCTACAGCTGCCGCTGAGCCCCCGGAGGAGCCCCCGGGAACATGGGATAAATTCCAAGGGTTTTTAGTAAGTTGAAAAGCAGAGTTTTCCGTAGAACTCCCCATGGCAAATTCATCCAAGTTGGTTTTACCTACCATTACTGCCCCAGCATCTTTCAGTTTTTGGGTCACTGTTGACTCGTAGGGTGGGACAAACTTGGCCAGAATCCGGGAGCCGCAGGTGGTGGGAATCCCTTGGGTACACATATTGTCTTTGATGCCAATGGGTATACCGGCTAAAGTCGGGAGCTCTTCACCAGCTGCGATTTTAGCATCTACTTGACTGGCCTGTTCTAGGGCATAGTCTGAGGTGATGTGGAGGAAGCTTTGGACTTGAGGCTCTAGGGCTTGAATCTTATCTAGGGCTTCTTGGGTAATTTCTACAGCTGAGCGTTCTTTGTTGATTAGCTGTTGATGCAACTCGCGGACCGTGTCCATGCTTACTACCTTTACTGACTTAACCATTTCAACTCTAGTATTCTGACAAAAAATTCAGTGATTAGGGGTTTGGGCTCAGGCTTAGCAAAGGGAGTAGGGAGTAGGGAGTAGGGAGTCGGGAGTCGGGAGTCGGGAGTCGGGAGTCGGGAGTCGGGAGTCGGGAGTCGGGAGTCGGGAGTCGGGAAAAGGTAACAAAAATTCTCACAATTCCGACAGGGATTGCTATTACAGGTGTTTGTTGGGCGTGTGGTAAGTTTGGGAAGTTTGGGTAGCGTGGGAGAGATGTTGATCAAGGGAAATTGGGTGCGATGTTCCCTTCGCGCAGCGTCTGGGACTGCCAGTAAGGAACCGCTACGCGAACGCATCATCTCCAACACAACCGGTAGAGTTTTTTTTCGGCTCTAGTTTACAACTACACTAGTATTATTAGTAACGCTATCTGGAATGAGCAAAACAATCTTGTTTCCCGATTCCCGATTCCCGATTCCCGTTCCCCGATTCCCGATTCCCGATTCCCGATTCCCGATTCCCTTTGCTATTAAAAATCCTATTTATTTGCTTCAATATAAATCATACGAGTTCGGATTGTAATTCCTTGGCTGGGAGAAGTCCAACCTACAATAAAATAATCTTCCATGGCATTGTCGAGGGCAAGTTTCGAGTGTTCATAAACTGGAATAGGCACCTTTTGAATATATTCCTCTGTTGTTTCATCAAGGCTAAAAATAATTGTTTCGCGAGCAATCCGATTCATCTGTTTAATAGCTGTTGCCGCGTCTTCCACAAACAGTAATGAACTTAAACAAAAAACAAAATCGTAGGACTGGCTATCAATTTGAGTGAGGGCTGTTTCAATGGGCTTGTGGATGGTTTTATACCCCCTTTTTGCCGCATAATCTAGCATCTTACTGGAAATATCAATCCCTGTATAGTCAAACTCTCCTTGCAACAATTCACTTAGGATACCTGTCCCACAAGCAATATCTAAAATACTGCCTTGATGGTGATTATGTCGATGGAAGATTTTAACGGCTTCATTGACATACTGGACATTAGAACTGGGTGCCTTTAACACCTCGTCATATTTGGCCGCAAATTTATCATAATAGTCTTCAGCACCAATTTTTGTTGACATAGTTTTGATTTATAAATTTAGATATAGTATAAGTCTTAATTATCTTAGAGCAAATCCGGATAATTCCCCATACTTCTAATATCCATATAAAATCTGGCTACCCCTGCTCCCTTGCTCCCCTACTCCCCCTGATATCCTCACCTAGACGTATTGTTTTTTGACCGGATTTTAGATGACACTTATTAGTGGTATTATTGGAAATTGAGCAAAAGTTAAACCCAAACACAGCAATACGGTTCAAAATCCGCAAAACATCATATAAATAATTGCCATGATTCCAGAAATCAAAAGCTTTTGCTCAAGCCTATCGTAGGTTTTATATTTTAAATAAATAAATTTATAAATATCAAGCTGGCACCCTATTTTAGGATAGTTTTTTATTTTTTTTACTATCATTCAAAATTTCTGGTTTAAAAGATTGAGTTACAGTTTGTGAAACTAGGTAATGAAGGAGTAGTATACCTTTTGTGTAAATTTTTGTTGCAGAATTAAACATTTCTGGGAACTTGAGCTAAAATCAATATAGGCTTTAAGTCCTTAAAAATTATATGAATAATCGTCAGAGGTTTGTCTTTAGATTCTTGGTGTTGCTTGTCTCAGGAGCTCTTGTTGCTTGGCTAGTGTTCGATAATAATCACTGGAGCGGTCGTAAGTCTGCAATAGAGAAAGCACTTAGTCAGGGTACTATAGGTCAGCTTAGTTCCAGAGAGGAAAAGCATCTTCAAGAGTTGCTTGACGAACTAGCAAGTGTCTCCACAACTGACTCAAAATGTAACATACAAGTCATTTTGAACAAGCCTTTCAGTGAAGATGGTCTGAATGTTTTCACTACGACTCCAGATTTAAAAAAACTAACCAAATGCAAATATGCTGATGCGATTTATGATGCAGGACTTGATGCCGTTTTTTTAGATAAGTCTCTTCTCCGCAGTTCAAGGATTAGTTGTACATTTGGAAGTTGCAAAATAGATTACTTTAATTTGAGCGATCCGACAGCCGAAATCTATCTACGCTACATAATTTTGCATGAATTTGGTCATAAATGTCTTCATCGAAATTTAAATTTTTTAAGTATTTTTTTCGCTTCTTCTGATGCTGCAAAAAAAATAGAAAGAGAAGCAGATTATTTTGCTCAAGAGGCGATTCAGCGACTTGGAGAAAAAGGAAAATTGCCTTCTCCGGCTGGGAGGGCAAGGTGGATTCATTTACCACCATCTACGCCAATATCTCCATCAGACAAAGTACAGGTAGCTCTGGCAGATATGGCTAACGAAATTACAGATGCATTACTTTTTTCAGATGCACCATACTCATCGATTTCTGATAATAAAACTCACGATAGCTTTGTAACTCGTTCTTTAGAAGTTCTAGAGAGAACCAATTCGATAATAACTAGTGATGATGTTTCAGGCTATGTTAACTTTGCTATTCAGCAAATTGAACGTATTCGAGATGTAACACCTCTGTTAAAAGCTGAAATCCATCTTGAAGAGAAAGATAAAAAGAAAGAGATCACTCAGAGAGTTAGCTTTGAAAAAGACCAGCTTATTATTTTCGGTAATGAAGGAGGAATTTTTTCGATTCCCTATTCAGATATTCGCAATGCTTGTCGTTATAAGCCATGCGCAGCAAAAACAGCAAAAAAAATTAACTCTCTTTCATCAGATTTACTAACAGATTTACTAAATCCATTTACACAGGTTGTTGCGACAAAAGCTTTTGGAACTTTGATCTCTATTCCTGGAAAAGGCTTTTTTTCTATTCACCAGAATAAGTGGATAGAAGTCTCTGACAGTATAAGTTTTCCCTTTAATTGGGAATATATTATTACCCCTTCACAACCAAGCGATGTTTTCCTAATCGTCTCAAAAAAAGATAGTGATCGTATTTTTCACTATGTTCAACTAGGTGAGCCAACTGTTTCAAAGAGCCAGACAGATCTATGTCGAGAAATTTCATTAGAGGGAGGAGCATATAAATGTTCAATGGAACCCGAGTTTGCTGGAGATGAAATTTATTTCTTAGTCAAGGATCTAAGCAATAAAAATAGGCTTGGTGTAGTTTTTGAAAATGCCAAAAACTTAGAATTTACGACATATAAATCCTTAAAAGCACCACCAGGTTTTTCCGCTTTTAGTACCAATATGAGGTTCGTTATTACTCATGATTATAATAAATGGTCTTACTATGCAGTAACTCATAATTTCGATCCTTACTTATTACATAAAGAAAAGTATCAAATAACTCTTTGGAAATTATCTGAAGTCGATGATCAAGCAAAAATAATTGACCAACATCAACTTACACTAGAAGCTATTCCTAGAGGAAATCAACCTAGAGACTGGTTGAATGTGCGACATCCCTCTCTCTTGACCTGTCAAAATATTTCATCAAGTTCAGTGATATGCACAGCCTGGAATGATTCGATCTATGGTTTTAACTCTGTCACTGAAAAACTTTATCCAGTTTTTCACCCTTCAGGTGTGAATAACCAATCAGGGGGTGGTTTAGTAGCTTATTGGACTAATAATGGCCACAAGGTAATTGTTATGGATGGGAGTAGAAATGATTTATGAAAAAGCTAATTTATTTATTTATTCGTTTCTTATTATTTGGCTTTGGTCTTATAGGTTTCTTGTGGCTACTTAGTCCAAAGTTTTTAGTTCTGGGTGCACACCAAGATCCTGAACCGAATTCTTTACTGATGCTTATAGGAGGCTACATTACGACAACAGTGGGTGTCGTGCTGGGTTCAGGTTATAGAGAGCTACAGCGCCGCATCAGAAAAGGGGAAGCAACAATCTCTCCCCGCAAGTTTCTTAAATACTTGGCTCAATCAACAGACCTTTGGTTAGGTCTTTTTGGTTCGCCTCTTGCGTTTGCTTTATTATGGAATTCGATCGAAGCAATTAGTCCTGGAGGTCTGGTAGTGACTGCCCTTGAAAACGGTTTCTGCTGTACTATTCTTGTAAATTCAGTAGTAGAGCCAGGTCCACCTACCACACCATCACCGCCAGCTGAGCAGTGAAAGTTGCACCGTTTTGGTCGGTAAGGTTAATTGGAAGCAATGGGATTTTGTTATCGAGACTTAGACAAAAAATCATGAAAAAAAAGCATCAAAGCTAAGTAGGGCAAAGGATATACACCACAGGTTAATCCCATCTAATTTAAGTAAGTTGTAAGTAAGTTTGCTCTACCGAACCTAGTATGCAGAACACCGCTGGCTAATTAATCACGTCGTAGGCATCATCTACCAAACAACCGGTAGAGTTTTTACTCTAGGTATAGTTCACCAGTACACCATTATTATTACTAACGCTTAGCTAATCTACTGATAGATTTCCATGTAGAGTTGGGCAAAAGCTAAATCTATCTTCGATAGATAAGGATAGTCTTCAAAAATAAACTCTGGAGATTCTCCCCGGTTAAGCCGACCAGCAATACGACGAACTGACAAGCGAGATTGAGGGAAAACCAACTCCCCTCCCATGATGTTAGGATCCCTTACCAAACTATCGACCCATATGGCAAATTTTTCAATTAGAGCTAGCAAGCCGAAATTAGTTATTTCCTTGGGCTGGGTTCCCAATAGCAAGGGCGAAAGTTGCCCATGATGAAGACGTCCACTTTTAGGTTGAGTTTTGTCTAGGGTATTTGTCATGGTTTAGGCTTTATATTCCATCAAAACTAAACGAATGATTACCTCTTTTATTCAAAAGCACCTCAAGTAGCGTGGCACAGGCTTCTAGGGTGGCACAGGCTTCTAGCCTGTGAACTAACGCATAAGCTGATAGCTGAGAGCTGATAGCTGATAGCTTACTTGTTGTCTCCTCTAAGACTTAGCCGTAACAGCAGCAATACGCTTCAAAATACTCAAAACATCATATAAATAATTGCCAGGATTCCAGATATCAAAGGCTTTTGATAAAGCATAGCGTAGAGTTTCGCCTTTAACTAACTTGATAAAGATAAAGCTAGCACCATTAGTAACAAGACCAAATGTTGGTTGCTCTGTTTGGGGACTCTTGACCATGTAAACTAGTGCTTGAGGAATTGCTGGTTGTAAGGAAACAGCAGAACGCTTCGACTCAATAACGGCTATCCAAATTGGTTTGCTCGCTGCCAAAATATCAATACGTCCTTTTACAATTGTGTCTTCATCTTTATCTTCAATGGGTAAAGACACTTCATACTCTGCTTTAACTTTAAAAGGCGGTTGGTAAAATCCTGCCCAATCCAATAAGGGAGAAACAACAACCATTTTAACTAGGTCTTCTAGTACCAAATCTTTAGACAAGTACTTGTAATTAGCTTTTGCTCTATCGAGCATTTGCCTTTCTAGTTCACTTAGTTGGGGGAGGTTTTCGACGCACTCTGGAAAAAACTCCGGCTCCATTACTTCTTGGAGCTTAAATTTATCTTCTACGTCACTAAGGCTGAGTTTTGATGGAGAAATAATAGTAGCCATAATGATTGATTTTTGTTTACAGACTCATTCTTTAATTATATATCAAATAAAATGGGTGCATCCCTGAGTGATAAATTGAAAACTTGGAGATGCACCCAATATAGAGTTTATAAAATAGATGAGGGACAGTTGTTATTGGCGCTGATTGCCTTTAACACCTTCTTACTTCTGCCCTCTGCCTTCTGCCCTCTGCCTTAAAAGGATAAGCAAAGTACTTCACCAAAATTAAAATTGCTATAGTTATCCAATATGTTCACAAATATAAGACCACATTAAATCAGATGACTCTTGAACTACTGGTTTTCCTGAGTGGGTTTGGGCTTCCTCTAAACCAGTAACATTTAATGTGTTAATCTCAGATAACACTCGCTTGCCATCGTCATCCACTAATGTATCGAAGCCAAAAATGACTATGCCTTGCTCCAAGAAACTAGGAATAATCGTTTCGGCAATTCTGATTTCGTCTTGATCCGGTTCGCCAACAGTTGTAGAACCCCCTGCTGACATATTGCAGATCCAAGAGTCTTCTTTAGGAATCCTGAGGAAACCTCCTGTAACTTTCCCATTCACCACTAGCACTCTTTTATCACCTTTGCTGTAATTTTTTAAGTACTTCATGGCTAAATAGTCACCACTATCCCTTAAGCTTTCTTCAATGACTGACTTGTATTCATCAAGGGAATATTGATTATTCCCTTCCCAAGCCTGGTCATCAACTATCCTGATAATTCCTTTACCTCCATAGCTGCGCAGAGGTTTTAAAACAATGGGAAACTCTTGGTAAAATTCTAAAATTTCCTCCAGAGTACTGCAAAGTTTCATCGGTGGACACAGTTCTGGAAAGTTCAGAAGCGATGCTTTTGTATCTGTTTTTTTGATTCCTGATGGACGATTAATGATTTTATCTTCCGGTACATGACTGGTAATGAATTCAAAAAACTCATCGGGTATTGGTCGGTCTATCCTCAGAAAAATCAAATCATGATCTTTAAAGTCTGTTTTGATGCTAGCATTTAAGAATTGTTCACCGCTTTCTTGAGGAACAAAGTTATCGTCAACCAGCAAACTCATTAACTCAGTGGAAGTATAGTCATAGAAAAATTCCTTATTTTTGGGGTTTCCCCTGCTTGCCACTTGAATAGAGTCACAAACAGGATGTTTAGCCATAGTTCTCAGTAGGGGATAGATTGAACTTATTCCCCCGTGGGTATGATGATCAGTAATAGCTAGTATTCGATACTTTTTATTGGTCATGAAATAATTCCGGTAGTTTGGAAAACCCCGATTTTAATCGGTGGATGACGTATTGCATTTGCCTTTCGCCTAGGCAATTATAAGGCTTCGTGGTAGTTGTGGGGAACAGGGAACAGGGAGC
This sequence comes from Moorena sp. SIO4A5, assembly GCF_010672005.1. Lineage (NCBI taxonomy): Bacteria > Bacillati > Cyanobacteriota > Cyanophyceae > Coleofasciculales > Coleofasciculaceae > Moorena > Moorena sp. SIO4A5. The sequence goes on from NZ_JAAHHZ010000038.1 coordinate 29,187, forward strand.
AGGGAGCAGGGAATAGGGAATCGGGAATCGGGAATCGGAACCCACCCCTAACCCCTCCCAGGAGGGGAACGGGAATCGGGAATCGGGAATCGGGAATCGGGAGCAGAGGCAGGGTGTCAAAGGTGTTAAAGATATTAAGTGTGGCAAGTGTGGGGAGATGGGGAGATGGGGAGATGGGGTAAATTCTTATTAAGGGCAATTATCCCGACATGATATGTATTTTATCATAGCTATGAGGTACAAAAAATTGGTTTCCTTATTACCTATTCCCTGCTTACTGCTTACTGCTTATTGCTTCCTTATCCCTGTTCCGGTGATCCGCTGTTCCCTGTTCCCTAAAACCCAGAAATTTGTACCTCATGAGGAAAGATAATTGCTATAAAACCAACCCGATTGAGAATTGCTATAGTATGGTCAAATCTGTTTCTCGAACTAGCTGCCAATGGTAAAGATAGCTTCCTTACCTTTGACTCTCGAAGAGTTTCTGGAACTACCAGAAACTAAACCCCCTAGGGAATATATCAACGGTGACATTACCCAGAAACCAATGCCTAAAACTCGCCACTCCAGACTTCAGAGCAAGTTGACGAGTACAATTAATTCTGTTGTTGAGGAACGGCAAATAGCCTACGCTTTCCCAGATATACGATGTACTTTTGGCGGACGGTCAATTGTTTCAGATCTAGCAGTTCTTCGCTGGAACCAGATTGAATTTGATGATGAATGGGAGCCTGTCGATGATGTGTTTATTGCTCCAGACTGGACTATTGAAATTATATCTCCAGGCCAGAGTTCAAACCGAGTAACAGGTAACATTTTACATTGTCTAAGACATGGTTCTCAACTAGGATGGCTAATTGATCCTTACGACCGCTCGGTCTTGGTTTTTCTACCTAACCAACAACCGGAATTGTGTCAGAGAAGTGACTCTCTAGTGGTGTTAGATGGTATCGAGCTTCAGTTGACAGCAGAGCAAATTTTTGGCTGGTTGAAAATGGGAAGTTTAGCAACATAAGGGAGTAGGGAGTAGGGAGTAGGGAGTAGGGAGTTTTGATTAAGCTGAATTAAGCGCGATCGCATTATCATTGAAACAACCGGTAGAGTTTTCATTCCCGGTCTAGTTCACAACTACACTATTAGAATTAGTAACGCCATCTGGCCAGATGGGACAGATGTTGATTAAGCTGAATTAAGTGCGATGTTCCGTTCGCGCAGCGTCTGGCACTGCCAGTAAGGAACCGCTTGTGGCCTTCGGCCTCCGCTGCGCGAACGCGATTGGCCGTAGGCCACGCTACGCGAACGCATTATCTACCCAACCTTCCCTGCTCCCTACTCCCTACTCCCTACTCCCTACTCCCTTATTACCAACTATTGACCAATCAGGAATCCCATAAAAGAACTATAAGACACACTAAAGGTACTTTTGTCTACACCTTCTAATCTGACATCAACACTGTCTTTAGGATCTAATTTCATCATTGCTGTTATCGATTGTGCTGTGGAATTTTTAATCAGCCCAGGTTCGATTACAATAATCGTTGTGTTATTGTCATCAGTCTTACCATTCTTATAAATGCCCATAATCACACCATCGCTGTTACCATTCCCTCCTGAAAATTGTAATGTGGCAGCAAAAAAGTAATAGCCTGATGTGGGGGCTATAAACGCATTGCTTTTATCATCAAAAACCTTGTAAGGGTCATTCCTTTCAACAAATTCTATGACATGGGTTCCTGAGCTTTTAATATTTTGACCATCAAATTTTCTGTCTGCAGAAAATTGATATCGTGTTGCTGTGCCCCCCTCTGCAACAACACCCTGACTAATTTTGGTATCAACATAGGTTTTTACCGCCTTTTCGGTCGGTACGGCTGAATCACTGTTACCCTTAAGCTCTTGATCATTGGAAAACTCATTGACTGCTACACCATTTTTAAGCTTCAGATTACCATTGACATCTAGATTTGCCCCTGGATTGGTCTTGTTAATACCAAGTCTGCCATTATTGGTATTGAAGTGCATCTTGATATTGTTAGAATCCCCTGTATCACGGATGTAGAGATTATCGTCAACACTTATATAAACCTGTCCACCGTAACGATAGAAGGCACCATCTTTATTTATATGCTCAGTGCGTTGAACACTCACATCAAGGCCTTGGGTCTGGGTAATCCCAGCAATGGTTAGGTTACCGGCAAACGAAGACTGACCTGTCCCCAGCACACTCAGCCCACCATTGGCTGTTGTGGTTAATGCCATTCTCTCATTGATGCCATTTAGGTCTCGCCAGGAGTGCTTGAGATCAGCAGCATAGAACAAGGTTTGATAGTTGATACCTAGACCATATCCGCCCCATAATTGCAACTTCAGGTTGTTGTTGAGATCTGTATTTGTAAAGACAATTTGTTGGCTACCGTGAATTTGAAGCTTGCTGGTGTCCCCTAAGGTAACATTACCATCAACATTCAGACCACCTTGGCTCTGGGTAATCCCAGCAATGGTTAGGTTACCGGCAAAGGAAGACTGACCTGTGCCCAGCACACTCAGCCCACCATCGGCTGCTGTGGTTAATACCATTCTCTCATTGCTACCACTTACGTCTCGCCAGGAGTGCCTGCCATTAGCAGCGTAGAACAAGGTGCTACCGTTGATACCTAGACCATATCCGTTCCATAATTGCAACTTCAGGTTGTTGCTGGTGTTGATGTCGGTAAATACAATTTGTTGGTTACCGTTAACTTGAAGCTTGCTGGTGTCCCCTAAGGTAACATTACCATCAACACTCAGGTTTTCGGCGACGTGTAAGGCATCAGCTACCTGTAGGGCACCGGATGAATGTTGCGATCGCACTGTGCCATGAATCGCGATATTGTCAGTATCCTGATTCCCAAGAAAGACAAACCCTGATAGGATGCTATCCCCTTGCACACTTAGTCTGGCATCAGCATTAGCATTGGTCCCAATCCCAACATTGCCATTAACTGTCAGGTCTTGGTTTACGTTGAGAGTCTTGGCTTGAAAGTCTTGCTCCGATGAACCAGCTAGATTAGCTTTTCTCTGGTCAACTTGGTTTATTTGGTTGTCAATATAGCTCTTTACTGCCCTTTCGGTGGGTACGGCTAAATCATTGTTACCACCAAGACTGCCATCATTGGAAAACTCATTAACTGCTACACCCAGTTGCAGCTTCAGATTACCATTGACATCTAGATTTGCCCCTGGATTGGTCTTGTTAATACCAAGGCTGCCATTATTGGTATTGAAGTGCATCCTGATATTGTCAGAATTATCCTCAGCACTATTAAAATCACGGATGTAGAGATTATCGTCAACGGTTATATAAACCTGTCCATTGTAACGATAGAAGACACCATCTTTATTGATATGCTGACTGCGACTAAATCCACCGACATCAAGGCCAGGAGTCTCGGTAATCCCAGCAATGCGTAGGTTACCGCCAAAGGAAGAGTTACCTGTACCGAGCACACTCAGCCCACCATCGGCTGCTGTGGTTAATGCCATTCTCTCATTGGTACCGCTTACGTCTCGCCAGGAGTGCCTGCCATTAGCAGCGTAGAACAACGTGCTACCGTTGATACCTAGACCATATCCGCTCCATAATTGCAACTTCAGGTTGTTGCTGGTGTTGGTGTCGGTAAATACAATTTGTTGGCTACCGTTAACTTGAAGCTTGCTGTTATCTACAATGACTTGCCCAGTGCCTTTGGGACGAATCAAAATATTTTGGCTACCATTACTGCCAATCGCTTCAATACGGTCATAGCCAATCCCAATGCCTTGGCTCAGATTTTGGGCATAGAAGGCTCCAATATCAGCAGTTATCTCATTGTGGTTAGCTCTAACTCTGAGTTCACCCTGTTCAACATGAAGTTTCTTCTCTGGAGTGTCTATACCGATACCAACATTCCCACCAACACTCAGGTCTTCTGCTACCTTGAGAGCATCAGCGATTTCCAGTTTCCCGGATGAATGTTGCGATCGCAATGTGCCATGAAAGGTAATCTTATCTTCATCCTGGTCTCCCAGTAACACATCCCCGGGTTGATGATCAACGTCCCGAGCAATGACATCCCCTCGAAATGTTACATTGCCCTCTACTTCTAGATTCCCGGAGACAGTCACTGCTCCATTTAAATGGGTATCTCCCCCATCAACCTTAAGCTTGTAATTCCCTGGTTGTGTTGTGCCAATCCCAACCTTACCATCAACGGTCAGGTTTTCCGAGACGTTTAAGGCATCCGCTATCCGCAGTGACCCAGATGAATGTTGCGATCGCACTGTGCCATAAATAGTCACTGTATCTTGATCGCTGTTCCCTAGGGTGACGTTATCACTGACCGTTAGAGCACTCTCAATGGTCAAGGGTCCGGTCATGGTACCCCCAGATTGACTCACTACTCCAGTCAAGGGAGAGAAAATAGCGCGACGGTCTTCTACTAATTCCCACTTGCTGCCATCACAGAGCAGTAGGGCTAAGGGAGAGTAGTGATGACTAATGCCATGGGGATTGGCTTTGTCTATACTCCATTCAACGGTCTGTGAGGTTCGGGTAGGAATCAACCAATAATCCCCAGTGCTGTAGTGTCCCGATTCAAACTTAACTTCTAGGTCATTGTTTAACTGGATATATCCCTCATTCCCCTCAGGCTGTGTCACTGTGATCGCTTGTTCCGAATCCCAAAGCCGCACTGTGGGAATTGTCCCCAAAGACTCTCGTGTCACCGGTTGATTGTTGGGCCACTCGGTCACATACAGGTTATCCCCTTGGACATTGTTGAGCTTGACAAATATCCCCGGGATGCCCTGTAGGGTATTCCGCTCATCAGTGATTTCCACCCACTGACCAGTAGCAAACTCAGCTTGGGAATCACCGCCAATATTAATCCGGTTACTATCAATGCTTTCGATCCGAGCTGCGATCGCACCATTATGCCGTGACCACTTAAAGGTGGCTTGCCCTAATTCTCCGGATTGATGAATTTCTAAACGGTACAACTGATTTGCCTGACTTCCCCCTGCCCCTTGGGGAGTACGGGCTAAGAGCTGCCCTTTGTTATTAGCAACGTTAACCCAGTTATTCCATAGTTCAGATAATGTGTTATTATCTAATTCCTTATTAATATCCGCTTCCACCTTAAGCAGCTTAGCCTGCCAAACGGTCTTAGTCCTGGTGCTGGTATCTGGTCCACCGAGAGCTTCTTCTCGAATACTGGGGTCTTCAATGATTGTGATGTGCCGTTGCCAGACATCCAGATAAGCCAAGTAGTAACCTGAGGTTTTGTCCAGTTCTACCTCAGGCAAATCCGGTTGTTTGGTATATTCCACCTGCTGATCATTTTCACAAAAGATGCCATCCACATAGCAGTGTCCCTTGTTAATGGTCAACGTGCTACCATTGTCACTCACCTTAAGTTGAAAGCTGCTACTGGTATTACTCAGAACACCATTTTGAGTATCAGTGGGAAAACCATTTAGCCCAATGGTATCTTGAGCAATTGTCCAATCGCGATAGGCACTGATATCTAGCTGTTCATTCCAATCCGCATCCAGCAATACCCTACCTTGCTGCATCCGGACGCTACTGTAGTGTTTGTTGCGATTAAATGTGAAGCGAGTAAAATCCCCTTTCATCAAACCCTCCTTATTATCAGATAGATATCAGATATCTACAGACAATTACCTACAATTTTTAGAATTAAGAATTAAGAATTAAGAATTAAGAATTAAGAATTAAGAATTCTACATTCTACATTCTGCATTCTACATTCTGCATTCTGACAAACAATCTTCTCAAGTCACATAAAATACCCCTACCTGAAGACCAAAGCGCAAGTATTCATTGAGGGCTGCTTTTAAATTAGCTTGGCGCTGGGGCTGCACTAAGGGATTGAATGCTCCCATCTCAGAGCCATTTTCAGCACCGGTGCGGATTCCCTCAGGAGTGTCAAAGGTCAATTGGCCATAGCCCGGTTGACCATAGTTAAGAGTTGTGAAAACAGGTTGCTGGTTAGTTAGTAATGTGGTATTTTCTGCTGCTGTCAACTCGTCGATACTGTTGCGTCCTAGCCGCTGTGCCTCTTGTTCCAGGAATAGGTCAGGTTGACACTGATAGCGATTCGGTGTTTGGGAACCGGACGGAACATAAGAGAAGCGTATCCCACCAACCTGTCGTTGTTCAACGGTGACAGTATCTGTGAAGATAGTTTCTGAAGCCAAGATTATTTCCTGGACAGCGACTTGACCGAAAACAGTGGTTCTTGCCATAGTGGTTGGGGGTCCGTAACTGTTGTTAGCAACAGATGCGATCGCAAATTTCCCAGCGCCATCAATAATACTATCTTCGACAGTTAAGTTAGCACTCTGTGCTGGTAGGCGTAATGGTCCGACAATGCTGTGTCTAATCATTAGCTGTAAATCAGCTGTCTGTCCTTCTTCGACAACTATGCTGGCTTGACCTTCTTCTGCCATCACGGTGCAGTGGGTTAGGTTCAGTCTCAGATTCCCTTGAATTGCGATCGCACCTTTGATCAGCAAGCCATTGAGATCTAAGGTTGACCCCGCTGCTGCCCCCACTACAGTTAACTTTCCATCCACGGGATGGATACTAGGGCAAGCGCCATCAGCGGCTTCAATCACTAATCCTTTAAGATTGCTCAGTTGCAGGGGAGTGTAATAGGTACTGTTATCCATAATTCGGATAACTCCGAGCTTGCCACGGTTTACCCATTCCTTGAGGGCTCCCTGCAAGCTAGTAAACCATTGCTCAGATTTGGGAGTATGGGTTTTTGAAACAAACCATACCGTGTTAGAGGTCTGGGTTAAGCTTTGGCGTCGGCTGTAGGGTCCACCACCAAGGTCAGCACTAAATCCGTAATTGTAGCTGACTTGTAGTTGATCTGGCTCCGGGTCTTCCCCTTCCGCAAAAGTCAAGCGTCCCAAATCCACATCCACAGCTACGGTTTTCCCCTCTGAAGGGCGACTCCAGTTGCGCAAATCCCTCCCTTCTACCTTATCGATTGGGATCAGTTGACCATTTTTAATAATCGTGACACTGCTGAGATCACCGTAGTAGTCTTGTAACTCTTCCTGAAAAGCTTGGGATGCGATCGCTTGGGGTACATTAATTGCTGCCGCCACCTCGCTAAACTCGGTTCTAGTTTGAGGACGGTTAAACAAGGGCATGTCATAACCCAAAGGATGGAAGGTATAGCGACCTTTGTTCGGTAAGGGAGTGACTTGAAAGGTATACTTGCGCTGGGTTGAGGCCGATTGCACCGCAACAATGGTATTTTGGAAGCGTTCTGGATCCTGACCGAGGGCAAAGGAATAGGCAACATTCCGTTGTTCGGTAATGGCATAAGCATTACTATTCCTGACCGGGTAGCTTTCCAGACGCCACAAAAACACTCCTACACTGGGGATGTTATATCTACCGCGATTGGATTCAAAGGGACGGATATCGATAGTGTGGGCAGCAGTGTTGAAAGGACTGTCTAGGCGCTCTAGGGCATCGGTTCGACGCAGGTCAAAGGTACCCCCTTTCCCTGGGCGGATGTGAGACAGATGCTGGGTTGTGGCGATATAGTCAAAATATTCTACTACCCTGGCTTTCCAGCCAGTTACATCCTGAACCACCATTTCCAAAGTGGCAGTAGTCCCTTTACGGCGACGGTAACGAATTGTATTAGCAATCCGGGTACGTTGGCTGAAGATAATCTGCTTTTCATCATTTAAATCCTCGATGCCCAGTAACTCAGCAATATAGGGCATCACCCAGGAATCACAGGTTTCAATAAACCAGTTGTCATACAAGCCTTCAATATCAGCTTCTATAATCTGGAGTTCCTTTTCCATTACTGCCAACAGCGCCCGTAGGGGTTCCCCTTGGGCAAAATCTCGCTGCCGGTAGATAGCAGGTAATAGATTATAAAGCCGCTCGGTTGATTGGTTCATCTTAGGAATACCGTTGTTCACCAGGGAGATTATAGAGAACTCAAAAGTCAAAAATAACAGGATTTGATCAGATGCGCATCTTATGGTAATAAACAATATAGATTCTTAATAAGGGGAGCAGTAAAGGTAATTGATAATTCCTGAAACCCTTATCTATCAAGATATACGAGCTTGTAAATCAAAAATAATATCTAAAAAGCCTAAACTCCTATAAAATTATAATTTGGGCAAAATTCAATATCTGCATAGCCTTGCACCATACTTTAGCTACGGTTTCCCCAAAGGAGACCATTGAGCTGTTTGCAGTTACATACAGCAAAAAACAACAGGGCTACTTACACGTAGTACCCGATTAATCTGTAAACCATTAGTTGGAGGTGCAGCGGAAAGGGGCTGAGTGCGGTATTGCGTCCACACTTTGAAAGCTCCTTGCTAACTCTAACCCTCAGGGTTTAAGTGGTGTATTCTGCTGCGAAATTTTCGATGAAAAAAATCCGTATTGTTCTGTGGGCGGCACTATTGTCTGGTGCTATGCTCATGATTCCACAGCCAGCTCAGGCGATTGAAAGCATAATCGAGCCGGTCAGTCACTTTGATACTGGCACAGAGGGTTGGAGCGTTGTTGACGTTAATGATCAAGAAGTTGACCCCGAACAGTCTAGAATCTGTGGATTCATCACTGGTGGCTACATTCGTAATGATGATCAAGTCGGTGATGGAGCCTACGATTACGTTGCTCCCGAGAAGTTTGTTGGTGACAAATCCAGTTTTTTCAATGGAAACCTCAGGTTTGCTGTTGAGGTTAATTTGGAAAATAGCGATCAGATTACCGAGGATATCAATAGTTTAAATAATAGTTTAATAAATGGTTTAATAAATGGTTTAACAATAAGTGGTGGTGGTTTGGAACTACAGAACCATGTATCGACGCCCACTATAGACCAATGGACTCCCTACACAATCCCCCTTAATGCAGAGGGTGGATGGATAAAAACTGACAGCAATGAAGCAGCGACGAATTTAGAGATAATGCAAGTGCTGACAGATTTGGATTATTTAAAGATTAATGGCGATTGGTTTACAAATACCAACAAAGACCGTTCCAGTCTCGATGAAGTTCGCTGGGAAAAGTGTGGATCTCTCTACGTCTATGAACCCCCGAATAATTCTGCCCCTGTGGTGACTAATCCCATTGGCGCTCAAACCATTAACGAGAATGAGTCTTTTACCCTGACAATTGGGGAAGCAACATTTAGCGATACCGATGGAGATAGTCTGAGCTTGAGTGCAACCATACCGAGCTGGTTGGATTTCGATGGCACTACGTTCAGTGGTACTCCCAGTAGCGATGACATTGGCACAACCACAATTACTGTAACAGCCTCTGACGAGCTATGCAAAACCGTCAGCGATGCCTTTGAACTTCAGGTTAACCATGTTCCCGTGCGTACTGAAATTGCCAATTCAGTGGAGGATTTTTCTGATACTCAAGGAGAGCATAACTGGTTCTATGGCTACTACGATGGTTCCCTGACCAGTGCTGATTTCCATGAAATGCAGGAATACACTAAGGGATCCTGGAAAGTGAAGCAAGGAAAATACTGGACTGAGCTATCTAACACTATTGCTCATCCCAACGGTCCGAAAACCACCGGTAGACGGAAAAGGGTTGAGCAGTGGGGAGTTCGTCGCTGGGTTAGTGACATTGAAGGGGAAGTTACCTTCAAGGGTCACCTCGCCAAGAAAGACAGTCGTACTGCCAGCGATGGTGTGATTGCCTATATCTTTGTTGATGGTACTAAAATCTGGTCTGACGCAATCCATGGCAATGATGGTGTTGGGGTTTATTTCACTGTATCGAGCAAAGTGCAAAAAGGCTCGGTAGTTGACTTTGCCCTGGCACCTGGCAATAGCGACTTTTTTGATAAGAGCACATTCACGATTAGCATCATTGGTTTGTTGTAGAGCTTAAGTATTCAGCGGTCAGCGGTCAGCGGTCAGCGGTCAGCTTCAAATAAACCTTGTTCGCCCATTGCGCATTGGCGCAATGGGCGAACGGGAGAATTTAAGATTGATAGATTAATGAGAATTGAAAGTCTTCAGAAAAGTCCTTGGCTAAGGTCAAAGGCTTATAACTGATAGCTTACGTCATTTTGCGAGAGCTTCCATAGTAGAGACCCTGAAAATAATTGCCATATAAGTGCCATGTTTTACTAAGAATTACCCTCTATATATGCTTGAATAGTTTTAATTAGATGGTTTTTATTTAGTTGACATTTATATAACTCATCATAGAAGTTAATATCTACTTCTCGCCAACTTATCCAACCGAGCAAACTAGTATGGGAATGTTTATTATCTGTAAAACTATAAGCAACTAACTTGGGAGCATTTCTGATGGAAATTATACAAAAATCGTCCTGAGGGCTAATTATGTTCTCAAGATCGTCTTGATAGACCATAATTTTAAAGGTAGATTGATTGATCAGTTTTGATTTCGTTTCATCATCAAGGGAATCGTAAAAATACCGAAATTCATCCTGTTCATATTCAATCAGATATCGTTCAGCCACTCGAACGTCCAAAAAATCTTTCAATTGCTGTTTATTTTTCAGGATCTTGAGGAAATGTAATGAACAAATTGCCTTGACCGTACCTTCTTTGTATAACTCAGCCAGAGTGAGAATCTCCGAAAAAACAATTTTTCCTTGTTGTAGATATAAACTACTATTGATTAGTGTTTTGAGGCTGTCTATTTTTTTAATAAATAGCGGTATAGTTTGCCGTCTACTATATTGACGTTCTAAAAAAGCTACTAATTCTGGCTTTTCGCTGAGCAGTAAATGGTCTCGTAGTTGTTCTTTTAAACTATCTAAGTTATCTTCATAGTCTTGCTCCCAATAGATAGATTTTATATCTAGTCCTTTTTCAAGGTTTGCACTGTTATTGGTATTCCAATGTGCTACAAAGAAACCTATTGTCTGAGTTTTGCCCGATTGAGATTCCGATAGGACTCTCCAAGTTTCAATACACCTATATGTAGGTCTATTTTCAATCATACTAAGATCATATCGCTTAGTGAATTCATAACTAAAAGTTGCTTCTTGCTCTGTGGCATTACTTTCATAACTTTTGATACTAATTTCTATAGGGATTATATTATTCAAATTCCATCCCGCTTCCCTTGACTGTTCGCTGCTATTTATGGCTTTAGTTTCCCCCTTAATATTAAATGTTATTTCTCCTTCGTCTTTGCTAGCGTAATTTTTGCTTTCTCGTTGCAGCTTTATTGTCACGACGAAATCCTTCGCAGGATCATAAAGTTTAAGTCTGATAAGAATAGGTTTTAGTATAAATTCATATAGTAAAGATAAGCATAAAGCCATAACCGCACTTAGGGGTAATAGATATACCCAAATCCCTGACTTTATCGGTTCTTCTAGTAAATATAGTAAGTTTTCTTCTTGTACAATTTGATGGCTTTTGTCCAGGAAAATATCTAAACATAAAATATAGTATTGATCAGTATCTTTATCTTTAAATTTATACCATAACGTTCTAATTGCGTTAGTATTTTGATCGTTTATATCTATATAGATACCAGTAATTGCTGACTTATTGTCGAAACCATCAGTGATAAAAAAATTATTACTATAATCATTGTTACTAGCTCTAAACCAAGGTCTGGTTTTAAAATCTATCTCTGATGTATAACCCTGATCAGTAAATGGATAAGATATCAAAAAACCTGTATCAATGTTAAAAATATAAACATTATTTATTCTGAGATCAGGAATATGTTTCCAGTAATGCTTATCATCTGTTAAATAAGTAATTACCTCTTTACTAAAATCATGAAAATTTTGTGTAGCCATACTATCGTCATCATTTTTTATTATTTCTGTCCCTATACTTTTTAGCATTATATGAGTAAAGTTTTGAAAAATTTTATCATTACGACTTTGTTTTTGTTGTTGATTTCTGTTTATTGCCTGCTCCTGGACAGTCTCGTTTATATTACTCCATTGTTTTGAATTAAAATCGATTACACCAGAATAATCATAGTAAACGTTAATAGATTCACTTGTCTTTATTATCTTCCAGGGAACAGAACCTTCATTTGGTGATAGATTGTCAACAATTATTTTTTTTGTTATATTTCCAGGAACGTTTAGGATTCCAGATCTTTGAAAATATGATTTATAGTCCTCTTTTAATTTATCTTGTGTTTTTCCAACAAAATCAGCAAATATTTTTGTAGATTCTACCTCTAGGTCTAGATTCTCATACCAGACAGTGAGCTGTTTATATTTCTCAATTTCTCGATTATTTTTTACAACATATCCAAAAGATATGATCAGCACCATCGATACTATATAAGCAATTAAAAATTTAGAGGATAATGCATAGGATAATACACGATGTATTAATTTAAATGAATTATTGTCTGATTTCCGATTGAAGCCTGAAGATACCATACTATAAGTCTAATTTCCTATTTCAATGCAGGTGTTTACACCTAACTGATTTGCCAATTGTTACTAGGTTAGCCCTAGGGCGTGTTTTCAAAGTTTTCCGCAAGATTTAGATCCCCCCCAGCCCCCCTTAAAAAAGGGGGGAGCCATACTCAAAGTCCCCCTTTTTTAAAGGGGATTTAGGGGGATCTCCGAGGCAAGAAAACACGCCCTAGGCACTTTCAGATGTCGGGGATAAGATTTTTAATCTCTTGATACTAAGTTTGTTGCAGAGAACCATGATTGACTGACTTTATTCCTAAAACCTTTGATGTTACCTAGGGAGCAGTGGAATGCTAGCAAAATCCAACAAAACCATTGCCAGGGTGAGGTTTTACTATGTTCAACCCAACCTACGAAGCTGCAATAATAAGTCTATTCGCTGAACCCTGAGTACTAAGATTCGATAATAGCGATCGCGAAGCGGTTCCAAAGGAACATCGCGTTTTCTTACTTCACTGCTTCCTTATTTGGTTTTGGGATTTGGTTTGAGTAGTGATTATGATATCACTACAGCTAACTTCTCACCTCTCCCTATTCGTATTGATAGTTTTATCAAATTTATTTTGATTTGGCAATGAGTATTTGTACTTTTTTTTTTGTATAAATGAGTTGTAAAACTAGATTGTGATTTTTTATAAACTAAAAAATTCTGTATTCCTTACTGCTCTTAGCTATTGGGAGTTTTATGTTTCCTAACCTTTTGGATTATTTGTTCACATATCAAATCGAAATACTATAGTAATCTTAATTTCCTTCATGTTCCTTCGGTAGTGCTTCAGTTTGACCCGGTGGGTGGAATGGGCATCTTGGTGGAACAGGCATCTTGGTGGAATGGGCATCTTGCCTGTTCCAATTTTCGGACGGGCTGTACCAACGCTGGCTATGAGGCGGACAATGAGAGTTTCTTCCCTAAAGCATCCTACGCCTCCCTACCCCACTCTTCGCCACCTGGTAATTCAGTTAAATAATCATCTAAAACTGCTGGCAGTTCTTTAGCTGAATACCGGTAAGTGAGACTAAGTAAACTATTGGCAGTCAAAATCAGCTGTGGTTTATCCAGTCTCTGGGAAAGTTGAGACCGCCTTAACTCTCCATTGAAAACTTCCAGACTAGCAGGAGCGATCGCTGCTTCTAGTGCTTCCTCTAACCTGGGCTGCCATTGATCAGGCTTAATATAATAGGAGGTCTTATTATCTTTGAGATTAAGCTTTTTAATTTCCAGAATTGAACTGGCAATTGAAGCTGCCCAAGAATTGGTTAAACGCTGCTCAACTTGGTTTTTAATTAAGTGGATAAATAGCCTAACTAGGAACGAATCAATATTACGCAAAATTGCCTGTTTACTCATCCCTTCTAATTCATCGACAATTGCTAAAGCATCTGCGTATCGTCCTTCTACAATGCTAGTTTTGAGGTCTATAAGTTCTTGTGTCATAGGTAAGGGAATTGTTAGGGAGTCGGGAGCAGGGAGCAGGGAGCAGGGAGCAGGGAGTAGGGAGCAGGGAGTAGTTAATTTAGAAGAGGTGATTTTGATAACATTAGTGTGATCAAGATTTAAAGTAGAGGCATAAAACTAATTTGGTCTTGATATTAATCTAACTAGCCTCTATTGTTTTAGTATGGTTTTGATAGGCAGCCTCTTTTTCAGCTTTAAACTGTCGGAGTTTTTCAATAAAAGGAGGGGGATTTTTACGCTGTTGCTCGCGCATTTGATGACTCCACGCCAACCAGTCAGCAATATAAGCGCTCACGGAAACTTGGTTGTGTAAATAGTATAAAATTGTGGCATAAACCTGTTCTAGTGTTACCGTCCTATAGCGTTCGGCAATCGCTTCTGGTGTCTGGGCGCGATGGATATATTGATAGAGAATATGTTCTATCCCAATGCGTGTTCCTTTAATGCGAATATCATCGGGGGCTAAAAAATCAAAGTAATCTTCTAATTGCATTAGAACAGTTTTTAATTGAGGGAGTAGGGAGTAGGGAGTAGGGAGTAGGGAGTAGGGAGTAGGCAACAAGGAAAAAATATTGTGTACCTGATTAGGCTATAACCCGCTATTATATATAATACGTGGTGATAATGCGTAGGCTACTTGCCAAAATCATACCCTAATTCAGCAACACCTGGTATTTGACTATGGTAATTATTGTTTTTGAACCAAATACCCAGGATATTTTACAATGGATACCGTAAAATTATACCAAGATACCGTCGAAAAAATTCTCAAAGACTATGCGGCAATCCCATACAGTTATGGTGATATTAAGCAGTATGTCATTATTGATGCCGATCGTACTCATTTCCTACTGTTTAATGAAGGATGGAACGGCAAAAAAAGAGTCCATGGCGTTGTCACCCATGTTGAAATTCGTCAGAGCAAACTCTGGATTCATTATGATGGCATCGAAGACGGCATTACCGATGAACTAGTTGCGGCGGGTGTGCCAAAGGATCATATTGTCCTCGCCTTTCATCCTCCCCATTTACGTCAACATACTGGATATGCGATCGCATAACCCCAATCACAAATATAGCAATTATCATAGCTATGAGGTACACAATTTCTGGATTTTAGGGAACAGGGAACAGGGAACAGGGAACAGGGAACAGGGAACAGGGAACAGGGAATAGCGATGCGCTGGATCAAGACAGGGAATCAAAGTCAAAGAAGACTGTACCTCATAACTGCGAGAAACGCTATAAACCGAGGAATAAGACAATTCTCAAAAAAGTGCGATCGCATCAGCGCTAACCAGTCAGTCCGCAACTTGATGCGATCGCATCCCATAGTTATTCAAGTAAGAAGTGAGTAGTAAGGTATGTTCATAACGCACCCATCCCATTAACAATTCCCTCTTCTTTCTTCCCTACTCCCTACTCCCTACTCCCTACTCCCTGTTCCCGACTCCCGTTCCCCTCCTGGGAGGGGTTAGGGGTGGGTTCCGACTCCCGACTCCCGACTCCCTAAAATCCTAACCCAATCGAGATTCAATAATAGCGATCGCATTAGCAATGCCATCTTCATCCCGGATTTGTTTGCCCAAGGCTTCAGCATTTTGCCGAATAGTCTGGTTTGTCGTCACTTCGCGGATAGCAGTAGCCAGCTTCTCGGCAGTCAATGTCTTTTGGGGAATCGGTTTACTGCCCACACCAAGGGCATGAACACGCTCGCCCCAAAACGGTTGGTCTACAAAAAAGGGACAAATGATAGTCGGACGACCTGCCCGTAAGCCAGCAGCGGTAGTGCCAGCCCCACCATGATGCACCACTGCCGCCATACGGGGGAAAAGCCAATCGTGGGGAGCGCTATCAATTTTGAAAATGCTGTCGGGCAAGTCATCCACAGCCAAGCCACCCCAACCCGTAGCAATAATCCCCCGCACATTGGCTTGCTGTAACCCTTCAATCACAATTTCCGTCAGCCGCTGGGGATCTCGTCCAGCCATACTGCCAAAACCGACATAAACCGGAGGATTGCCAGCATCAAGGAAATCCTGTAACTCAGCCGGTGGTTGCCATGTATCTTGTTCCTCTAGAAACCAGTAGCCTGTTGGCACCACACTCTCAGGCCAGTCCGTAGCTTCTGGCATAACAAACTTACTGTAACAATATAAAACCGGAATCTGTTCACCGGTAGTGGTACGCAGAATATTAAAACTCCCCGGTTGGGGTGGCAAATCATGGTCAGCTCGCCACGTTTTAACGGGTTTGCCTGCTGAAAACTCCATTAATCGATTGACGAAGCGATAGGTCAGTTTGTTATACCAGCCCCCTAAAGGCCATTTCGGGAAGCCCATGTTAGGAAATTCAGCGGTAGGCACCAGCATCGGCAAGGGAACCGCCATGATCACGGGAATGCCCAATTTTTCGGCGAAATGAGGGCCCCCATAGGCTTTGGGGTGGAAGATGATCAGATCAGGGTTGGCTTGTTGTGCGGAATTCCAAGTATCCTTAAGCATCATCCGTTGCATGGGAGCAACTTGTTTAGATAACTTGCGAGTGAGTTTGATGATTTCCCAGAGGTTGGTCGTATTTTCCATGGCATCGCGACCTTGATCTGAATTCATCAGCTTCATCATCTCATCGGTCATATAGCCATAACTTAAGCCATGCTCCCTGATGAATAATTCAAAACTGGCACTAGTACAGACTGTGACGGTATGTCCTGCTGCTTTTAAACCTTTGCCCAATGCTACATAGGGCTGGACATCGCCCCGTGAACCTAGTGTTTGGATAAATATATGCATAGGTCAGTAGACTTCTTTGCTGAAGTAGGGAACAGGGAACAGCGGATCTGGGAATAAGGGTACATGAATCAATTGTGATAATTTTTGTTCCCTGTTCCCTACTCTCTACTGCCTGCTCCGTCTTTCCTGTTCCCTTTTCTTTCTTCCCTTTCCTATACCCAATCGACAACGCTCGCTGTGCTCCTTGATCACCCAAGTTGGTTCACCGTACCTGATGTAACGGCCATCATAGGGTTCTTGACACATGGAGTCGAGAGTTTTACAAGTCACATTATCGCCGTCGCTGGTACAGACAAAATTTTGGAGGTGTTGTGTCGCCAGTTCCAGAGCGTCAATCACCACATTTTGCCGAATCAATTTCCGGGTCATGGATAAGATTGGAGCTGATACATAGCCCTTAGGGTCGGCCTCAGCTTCGGAACGATATTGTTGGCATACAACTTCAGTCATAGGCAATCCATCACCATCGCACAGTGCCATGCGCCGGTGGCTGGTATTGAAGACAATGGGCTGCTCTTGGATGTCACTGTCTTGGCTCTCAGAGATGGTGCGAATAGAAACTGCTGCGTTGACAACACCGAGGTCTTCCAATTTATTTTTGTCAACTGGTCCCGCTTGTCCGGTAACTGCAATGGAGACCATCGCCCGACTATTTTTCAAAGCACCAGCAGCCATTTGTCGAGCTGTGGTTTCTGTATAAACATCGCCTTTTTTGACCCCAAGCATCTTGCGCTTAGCATCACTATCATAGGTGGAAAATCCACCGTAGGTGTAGGAGCCATAGAGGGGAATGTTGACGATTGTGGAAATAATCATGCCACTGGTCAGAGACTCCGCTGTGACAACATTTAGCTGCCGTGCCTTAATTTCTTTCAAAAAGCTTTCAGCTTTGTCATTCATCAGAGGAGTGTAATCAATGGACATATAATCTACTGTAGTGCAACCATTGTCCATGTACAGTAACCCTCGTAAGCAGGTTTGAGCTGAGTCGCTGGTATCCGCCATTGCTAGTTGGACACCAAGCAGAAAGGGTAAGATTAGCGAGACCAGTACCATCAAAACTTTATTTTTTCGCATTTTTGATTGTCTTTTTCCAAAAGATAGTTAAATTGACTCTGATTACACTATCAATGATTGGGTTTTATTAGCTGGTCTTTATTTAAATTTAATGGTTTTGAGAGCAAGGGAGTAGGGAGTAGGGAGTAGGGAGTAGGGAGTAGGGAGTAGGGGGAGAGGATTTGATGTTTTTGTTATAACTGAATAATTTTTAATTTAAATGCACAACTAAATGCACAAAAGGTTTAACAAAAATAATCCGATCTTCCGATCAAAAACGTTATTCCGAAGTTTTACAAGGTTTCAAAAATGTGTTTTACGCTGATCGGGATGCCGTGATTTGATTATAAAGTTGAGGCAGAAGCTGTAAGTGTTGAATCGCTGCCAAATTTGTGATTGCCGATGTATCGCTAATAACAATCACAACCTTCCTAACTCCCGCAAATTTTTCAAGTCAAGTTCAAAGTCTTCAACATCGTAGGAGTAAAGCGGAATTTTGCGCTGCTTAAGAAATTGGCGAAACTCGTTGGGTTCCATGTGGGCCAGTCGGCTGGCATAGTTTAGTGTTAGGCGACCTGTTTGGAACAAGTGTAATGCAATTTCCTGGCGAAACTCACTTGGGGTAAGCTGAGATGCTTGTAGGATTGCGTCTGAAATAACGATACTCATCGCATAATTGCCTTATCAATCGTATTTTTAATGATAGCTCAAAAACTTTCTGGGTAGTGGTAAAGATGTAATCTTTACCACTACCTAATACTCCAAACCTGACAATTAATTAATAAAAACTTGCCAACTGCTGCAAAAACTCTTGATGTTCCTTACTGGCCAAGCCAGCTTGCAAGGTTGCCATCACCTTCACCATATCTTCCGCCAAAAGTGCCGAAACTGCTAACCATAATCCCGGAAAAATTTGGCTGCGGATAATTCCTTCTTGATCAGCTACAAGCGAAACATAGTCTCCCTCTTGCCAAGAAAACCAATCAAAACGCTGGTCAATTACCTGCCAAACCAGATATTCTTTTACTCCATTGCGACGATAAACTCGTTTTTTATCTCGGAGGTCAATAGAAGCAGTACTTGCTGCAATTTCTGCCACTAGTTCTGGTGCGCCCTCAATATAACCATCATCGTCCAGGCGACTTTGGCCACCACAATTGCTATCAATTAGTAAAACCACATCAGGTTGGGGTTCATTATCAAGATCCAGCCGCACTGTAGGGTTATCACCTAATCTTACACCAGGAGTCGCTATTTTATAGTTGCCCAACCAAACGAGTAAATTAGCATGGGGCTCAGCCTGGGATTCAAACCGTAAGGGTGATCCCATATAAACAATTCCTTCAATTAGTTCTGCTTTTTTGAGATGGGGCATGGCTTGATAACGCCGCTCAAATTCTCCACGAGATAGCAGATATCCATTTTCTAGGACTGGAATAGTTTTCTGTCTGTTACTAGTGGGAGCACTCATAACTTTTCTACTGTTTCCTAATGGGTTTGTAATCAAGTTATTAGTTATTAGTTATAGCAGTTTTAAATTGGGTGAGGTACATTTTTTAGGGAGCAGGGAGCAGGGAGTAGGGAGTAGGGAGTAGGGAGTAAGGAGTAGGGAGCAGGGCTGTTTGAGTAAAACGTAAGCATATGCGCTACGCGCACGCTACGCGAACAGCTGAATGCTGACAGCTGTCAGTTGTCAGCTTAAAATAAATCTGGGGAAAAGTTTTGCTTAGCGATGCGCTACGGGCAGCCAAATGCGATTGGCCTATGGCCTCAGCTTCCGCGCTTATGCGATCGCATTTGAATTGGGATGTTGGTTTTTGCTGGAGTAATTCCAACGCAACGGTCAAAGTTGGCTTCAGCTACGACAACCTATCCCTGGATGTCTGTCGATAACAGTCTGTATGTTAATAAACACAATAAAGCAGGGTTTATTAATAATTATTTCCAGTTTATTGACAAGAAGTGTTTATCATAGTAAATGATTTAAAGTAAACTTACCGACTCCCGACTCCCGACTCCCGACTCCCGACTCCCGACTCCCGACTCCCTATTTCCTATTATGACTTCGGAGCAGGGAAAAGTGCTGCTTTGCTTGACAACAACGATAGAAAAACATCAGCCATTTTGGTAAACTTGTATTACTGGATTCAACACTTATGGGAATAGAGAATATAGAGATGAGTCATCAGTCAATCGGTATTACTTCTCTTGGTTACTATTTACCAACTGGAAGAATGACTAGTTTGGAAATGTCCCAGCTTTCTAATACTCCGGAAAATGTCTTTATTGAAAAAATCGGCATCTTTCAAAAGTGCGTAGTCACTGATGATGAGCAACCCTCAGAAATGGGTACCAAAGCGGCATTGTCTGCTATAGATAATGCCGGGATTAGAGCTAGTGATATCGATCTTATTGTTTACTGTGGTGTAGGGGATTATGATTATCGACTATGGTCACCGGCTGCTAAGATCCAATCTGAAATAGGAGCTGATCAAGCTTTTGCTTTTGAGGTCAGAAACTTCTGTAATAGCGGCAATCTAGGGATAGATATATGCCGTAATATGTTAATAGCAAACACTGAGTTTACCTATGGGTTAGTTGTTTGTAGTGACAGATTATCAAGTCTTGTGGACTACTCTAATCAAGATAGTTTATCCACATTTATGTTTGCCGATGGTGCTACTGCTGCCATTCTGAAGAAAGGAGAAACTAGTAACCAAATTTTGGCTTATCACGCGGTTACTGATTCAGAAGCTGTGGACTGTCTTAAAATTCCACTAGGGGGAACTAGGCTACCTTTTCATTCTGACAATGTAGACCAAAGCTTAAATTATATGCAAGTTGCTGACCGTGAAAAGCTAGACAAAATTATTTCAGAAGTTTACCTGGAGAATTATAAAAAAGTAATTTTGAAATCCCTACAAAAAAGCTCATACACTATCAATGATGTAGATGTAATCTTTACTAATCAAGGAAAAAAAAGCCTATTAATAAATATTTTTTTCTGGTTGGGCTTGACCCTAGAACAAACATTTATCTCTCTTCCTGAACATGGAAACTTAGGGGCTAGTGATACGTTACTTGGCCTCTGCAAAAGTAGAGAAGAGGGTAAGATTAAACCAGGGAATTTGGTAGTGCTAGCAAGTAGCGCTGCTGGCTTTTCCTGGGGGGCTTTGACTATTAAATTTTAAATCCATGTACCTGGAAAAAAGCAGAGTAATCAAAAAGTAAGCATATGCGCTACGGGCACGCTACTTGAGGTGCCGTCAGTTGTCAGCTGTCAGTTGTCAGCTTAAAATAAATCTGGTTTCCATGGAAAAGTTTTGCTTAGGGATCAGCTACGGGCAGCCAAAGGCGATTGGCCTATGGCCTCAGCTTCCGCGCTTATGCGATCGCGTTTGAATGGGGATGTTGGTTTTTGCTCGGGTAATTCCAACGCAACGGTGGAAGTGGGGGGTGGATCTCATTAAAGCTGTTTGACCCGGTGGCTGGAATGGCCATCTTGGTGGAATGGCCATCTTGGTGGAACGGGCATCTTGCCCGTTACAATTCCCAGGCGGACTGTCCCAACACTGGATACCGAGAAAATGAGGGCGAGCTCGTCCCTAATGCATTTTACGAACTCGTAGGGGTGGGAGTAAAAGGGTCACTTTCCCTTAACAAAATTTAAAAGCAAGACATTACTCCAAAACTAGGTAAATGTTCTATAAGTAGAGACAGGGTCCGCTAGATTTCTCAAAAACACTATCTAGGTTTGGCATGACCACAGACCAGGAACCGATAACCCGAAAACCAGTCAGTAAGGCAACTCAAGATCCAACACAGCCACCAACTAGACTAGTAACATGGCCTGGAAAGTTTACTAATAAACTCCTGATCAACATCTGGGAGCCCTTGGACCAGATTGGGAAAGCTTTAATAGGTGACCTCTGGCGAGATGTCTATTTGACAATTCAGGATGCGATTGGTCTTAGCATCCTATACGTTATTTTCGGCTGGATATTTCAGTCGATAACTAAAGAAAATTTTACAGGCTTTGATCAATGTGTGGGTACCTGGAACGTTTGGGAAGTAAACCGCTACTTCTGCCTTGTTGTTGTCCTGTTAGCTTTTAGCTCCTGTATTACCTTAAGTGGTCGGATTGTCAAACGCTTCTTAAAAGACCTGATTAATCATCTACGATGGAATCAATAGGCTAGTTAGTATGTCTCCAGTTAAACGCGAAGAAATTAGTCTCTACGAAGAAGCCAAAGCTGGTCTGAGTTCTTTGTTTTGGCAAACAGCCCAAGTTTTTACTAGTTTACTAGTAATCTTCTTGTTCGCTGGTGGCAACCCTCCCGCTTGGTTAGTCACCGCCAGTTTTTTCGTCGGCATTGTATTTGTTGCTTGGAGAGAACACAAGCGGACTAAGGATGGATCAGGTGAACAGAAACAAACAAATGAGAAGGAGGATAAATCAAACCCAACTATAGTTTCCAAAGTTTCCAATCACAGTTACAAGCAAATTGAAGCCAGTGAGGTCTTGAGAAGATATGAAGCAGGAGAAAGAGATTTCCGAAGGGAAAATCTTAGAGGTCAGTCATTCCAGGGAGAAGACCTTTCAGGGGTAGATTTTAGTGAAGCGGATATTAGAGGGGCAAACTTTAATAATGCTATTTTAAAAGGTACTAAGTTTTGTAAGGCCAAGGCGGGATTACGAAAGAGAATAGCAATTATTTTAATAGCATCATCATGCCTGCTTTCAGGACTATCAGGGGCAGCCTTTGGGCTAGTCGGTGTGAATGCCTCAAATGTTCTGAACCCTAAATATATTAATAAATATACTTTTATTCCTGCTACAGTAATCTTTGTCGTATTAGTACTTTTCTTTACTCTCACTATCAGGCGTGGTTTTACAAAAGATATAGCAGCTTTCGCTGGAACTGTAGCTGGAACTTTAGCTATTTGTGAGGCTTTGGCTTTTGTTGTATTTAAGGATACGGGTCTCGATATAGGTCAGGAAACAGCTTGGAAGTTAGCTGGGGTAGGGTTCTGGGGTTTGACTGGTGTTGTATCGGGCACTTTAGCTGTGACTGGAGCTTGGGCTATCAATCGGACTAAAACTCTGGTTCTGTTCGGATTTTGGATTGTGGGTTTAGCTATAGCTATTTATCTTAGTTGGTTTTTGTCTAAAGGTTTATCTACAGGGTTTATTTACAGGTTGCCTTACGCTGTGACTTGGGCTGTGGCTCTAGGGTTACTGTGTATTTATTTTAGTTGGCAAGCCTTAGAAGAAAATAAAAAATTTGTTGTGATTCGGACTCTTGCTCTTGCTTTTGCTGCTATAGGAGGTACAAGTTTTCACCAAGCTGATTTAACCGATGCTGATTTTACGGGAGCTATCCTCAAAAGTACAGATTTACGAGAGGCTAATCTCACTCGTACGTGTTGGCGAGATACTATAAAACTTGACCGAGCAAGACCAGTTGAAACTATCTTAGCTGATACAGCTGTCAGAGAATTATTAGTTAGTGGTGATGGTAACAATAAGTCTTATGTTAAGGCCAATCTTAGAGGTGCAAATTTAAGAATGGCTAATCTAAATAAAGCTAATTTAAAACTGGCTGATCTTAGCAAAGCCACTTTAGAAGAGGCTAATTTAGAATGGGCTAATTTAACTGAAGCTAATTGCGTTGGTACTGATTTTACTCAGGCTTATCTTACGGGAGCTTGTTTAGAAGCGTGGAATACTGAAAGTAGCACCAAGCTTGAAAATGTTGACTGTAAATTTGTATATCTTCTTGAAAAAACCAAGCATGATCAAACAGACGATCGCGAACGTCGTCCAAGTAGTGGCGAATTTCAACCAGGAGAATTTACCAAGCTATTCCAAGAGGTCTTAAATACTGTTGACCTAATTTTCCGAAACGGTGTTGACTGGAAAGCTTTTGTTGCAGCTTTCAGAAAAGTCCAAGTAGAGAATGAAGATACCGAACTAGCTATTCAGAGTATTGAAAATAAAGGGGATGGTGTAGTTGTTGTTAAGGTAAGTGTTCCCCCTGACACAAATAAAGAAAAGATTCATAGTGACTTCACGAAAAACTATGAACTTGCCCTCAAAGAATTAGAAAAATATAAAGCAGAATTAAAAGATAAAAATGAACAGATAGTAAGTTATCGTGAGGATAGCAATAAATTATGGAATATTATTCAACTACTAGCTAATAGATCTATTTACACCATTATTGATGTTAGAGCTAAAGCCGAGAGTGATATGTCAGATAATTCACAGAGTTTTCATATAGACCAAAGCAAAGCTAATAATCCTAATGTTACTAATCCTAGTATTGCTGTTGCCAAAGACAATGCTATACAAGAACTTAAAATTACTAATTTGACACCAGAGCAAAAACAAAGCCTAGACGAAGCAGCAGCTGAAATTCAGCAACTCCTAAACCAACTATCTCAGACTAATCCCACTACAACCAACAAAGAGAAGATGATATTTGTAGGTGAAGTTATTGATCAAATTGACAATAACCCAACCCTAAAAGCCAAAGTGATCAATGCCCTGAAAGCAGGAGGAGTAGAAGCCTTCAAAGAAGCCATAGACCATCCTTTAGTTAACATTTTGATGGCTACGATTGAGGGATGGAAAGAAGTTGAGGTGTAAGCTATCAGCTATCAGCTATCAGTTATCAGTTATCAGCTATCAGTTATTAGCTATTAGCTAATAGCTAATGGGCTACGCCCACGCTACTTGAGGTGCCAAAGGCCAACGGCTGACGGCTGACGGCTGACGGCTGACCGCTGACGGCTGACCGCTGACCGCTGACCGCTGACCGCTTACAATAGGCTTATCAGCTCAAGTAACAATTTTCCAATGGTTCAGCAGCTAACTCCCACCACCGATGACATTTTTTATCCCGAAAGTGACGGTAAGCCCTTGGCGGACAATACCCTTCAATTTGAACTAATTACCACCATTAAGTTTGGCCTAGAAGTTCGATTCAAAGATGACCCCAATGTGTTTATCGCCGGGGATTTGTTGTGGTATCCAGTACAAGGACAACCAAAAATCAACCAAGCCCCCGATGTCATGGTAGTTATCGGTAGACCAAAAGGGCATCGGCCTTCTTACAAAACCTGGGTTGAAGATAACCTTAATCCCCAGGTGACCTTTGAAATAGCCTCACACACAAACACTATCAAAGAATTAGAAGAGGATAAACTCAAGTTTTACCAGACCCATGGAGTAGAAGAGTACTATCTTTTTGACCCAAATCGAACAAAACTAAAAGGCTGGTTGCGTTCATCAGAAACCTTAGAACCCATCCCCCAGATGCTTGGTTGGGTTAGTCCCCGTTTAGGAATTACCTTTGACTTAGTAGACTCGGAATTGGTACTGTATTCTCCTAAGGTCGAGCGCTTTGCTATAGCAGTCGAAGTATAGATTAGGACGTTAACTGAACAGCTAAATCAACTCTCTATCTAAAATCTTCGATAGTACCTTTTGATTTTATAACCCGATTTTTAATCGGAAACCAATAATGTTATATTTTCTTTAAATCAGGAGAATAGGGGGGCAAATAGTGAATTTCACAATCCGCTGCTTCAACTAATTATCTAATTCTTTATCCTCTCTTGGTGCGCGTTCCATAGGCGAATAAACCTCGCGCCTTGTCGCACCTCTGGATTTAATTCAGGAATCAATTTATCTTTAAGCCATGTCTCAAATACTGAAGGATTACAAGAACCATCAAAAGTCAGTGGCGCTATCAGTTTTCCTTCAACCAAACCACTCATAATCCTGACTCTTACACTTCTTTTTACTGATTTTAAGTCATAAAATCTTTTTCCTTTTATTGATGCAGTCCCTCATGGAGGAAACCCCCGTCATGCCACTGCATCGCTCTCATTCCATCCATAACCATAGTCTTCACGATTATCCATTCCTGATTCATCTATATAAACTAACTGTTCCAGCTTCTTTTGACTAACTTTTTATCGAAACGCTTTTTTTCTTCATCTCTTTATCGATAACCGTAAGTTTTTTTTTCGGGTATAACCAATTTTTTTAAAGCCTTTACCTATAGTCCTATCACTAATCTTTTATGACCACGCTTCTGCCATTTTATTCTGAGTTAAGCTACCATGAGCACGGGACAAATTACCGAAATTTATCCAAATCAGCTATTTTAGAAATATATCCCTTTTGATAACCCTCTTTTGCCCTATAATCTCTTGTTTACTTTCTCTTTTTTAACCAGAGGTCAATTGTATTTCGGCTAATTTTGAAGAGATGACTAGCTTCAGTTTTTCCCATGCCATCGTCAATAGCGCCCATGACTTTTGTTCTTAAATCGTAACTGTAAGGAACTGGCATTTAATTAATTGATTAACAATACTTTACTTTCTGACTAGTATGTCCTAAGATTTGCTTCGACTGCTATAAATGCTGCTAAAACTCGTTACCAACAACAGATTTACCGGCATTCTTTGGAGATGATCAAATATCAGACTAATTTACAACGGCAGCAGTACCAGCTGGCATCCTTGGTGAAGCAGTCTCAGGAGGTGGAGAAGGAGCTGGCGGAGTTGAGTGTTGTGCGATTCTCCTAGGTCGCCGCTACGCGAACGCCCTATGCTGGTCGGGTTAGACGGGTGAAGATTGTCTCGCAGACGGACCGGGTGATCACTGCTGAGATTACTCTTGATGTTAGGGATGGTGGTTAATTCTAGGGCAAGGGCATGTTTGTGGTAGTGGTGTCTTTGCCCAATAAGTTTAAAATGATCGGAGTCAATAACATCATCTGACCACTAAGACTTGAACTTTTATTCTCTCATTAAAGTATATTTACCGGATACCACTAAGATAATTTAAAAACCATTGTCTAGTCAATGACTTTGTTGATTATTGTATGATATTAAGCATTTTGATAGTCAATAATCTGTAGTTAATCATACAAATTACTGAACTTTTATGTTCGAGATTTAAACAATATTTTTTATGGGATAATTTTTTTAGTTATCAAGGATAGTATTTACTATCAAGGAAAATAAACATGACTAATATCATCAATGGAACACCAGGGAATGATTTGCTTGAGGGTACTCCTGGTGATGACCAGATTAATGGTAACGGTGGAGATGATACTCTTTTAGGTCTTGCTGGCAATGATCAAATCAATGGTGGTTCTGGCAATGATTCCATCGAAGGTAATGATGGTGATGACCAGCTTAATGGCAATGGTGGCAATGATTTGATTTTCGGTGATGCTGGAAATGACCAAATCAATGGTGGTTCCCAAGCTGATTTTATTGTTGGCGGTGCTGGTGATGATGTAATAAATGGCAACGGTAGCAATGATGGCGGTGAGCTCCTTTTTGATTTTGATGGAGGAAATGATACTTTAACGGGATCTTCAGACCGAGAGCTTATTGCTGGTGGCGATGGCGATGATATTATTTTTGGTAATGGTGGAGACGATAGAATTTTTGGTGGCGAGGGTCTAGACCAAGTCTTTTTAGGAACCGGTGCTGCTGAAGTCATTTTAACTACAGGGGAGGGGTATGATACTATCTATAATTTTGATCTTAGTCAAGCTAAATTTGTTCTACTCCCATTCTTTGTAGGCCAAGACTTAGATTTTGGGAGCTTGGAATTTTCTGATACTAACCAAGGAACTGAAAT
>NZ_JAAHHZ010000038.1:56754-63310 GCF_010672005.1 Moorena sp. SIO4A5
AGGGGTATGATACTATCTATAATTTTGATCTTAGTCAAGCTAAATTTGTTCTACTCCCATTCTTTGTAGGCCAAGACTTAGATTTTGGGAGCTTGGAATTTTCTGATACTAACCAAGGAACTGAAATAATTGGTAACGGTGACCTTCTAGCGGTTGTCGTTGGAGTTCAGGCTAGTCAAATCGATAATCCTGATCTCTTTCGCGATTCAATATTATTATTCGAATAATTTGTGATTGTCAGCTTCATCTATTTAGTAGTTGCTCTTCATTTATGGGGAAAAACTAACAATATAAGTTATTCACAAATATTTTTGGGAAGCTCAATAGTCTGATGGGCTTCTAACTATATTATTGTTTCTAGACCCGATGATGGGTCTTTTTTTTTTGTAATGACTAGGACTGCGGTTAGATCTATCTTTTTGATGGCTGGGATTCTCCTACAGAGACCCTACGGGAACGCCTTTGGATACCGATAGGGTATTGTGCTTTTACACCCGTAGTCAATAACATTATTTGACCACTAATACTTGGACTTTTATTCTCTCATTAAAGTATATTTACCGGATAGCACTAAGATAATTTAAAACCCCTTGTCTAGTCAATGACTTTGTTTATTATTGTAATAATTTAAGCATTTTGATAGTCAATAATCTGTAGTTAATCAGACAAATTACTGAACTTTTATGTTCGGGATTTAAACAATATTTTTTATGGGATAATTGTTTTAGTGATCAAGGATAGTATTTACTATCAAGGAAAATAAACATGACTAATATCATCAATGGAACACCAGGGAATGATTTGCTTGAGGGTACTCCTGGTGATGACCAGATTAATGGTAACGGCGGGTATGATACTCTTTTAGGTGGTGCTGGCAATGATCAAATCAATGGTGGTTCTGGCAATGATTCCATCGAAGGTGGTTCTGGTGATGACCAGCTTAATGGCAATGGTGGCAATGATACTCTTTTAGGTGGTGCTGGCAATGATCAAATCAATGGTGGCTCTGGCAATGATTCCATCGAAGGTGGTTCTGGTGATGACCAGCTTAATGGCAATGGTGGCAATGATTTGATTTTCGGTGATGCTGGAAATGACCAAATCAATGGTGGTTCCCAAGCTGATACAATTTTTGGCGGTGCTGGTGATGATGTAATAAATGGCAACGGTAGCAATGATGGCTTTGATATCCTTATTGATTTTGCTGGAGGAAATGATACTTTAACGGGATCTTCAGACCGAGAGATTATTGCTGGTGGCGATGGCGATGATATTATTTTTGGTAATGGTGGAGACGATAGAATTTTTGGTGGCGAGGGTCTAGACCAAGTCTTTTTAGGAACCGGTGCTGCTGAAGTCATTTTAACTGCAGGGCAGGGGTATGATACTATCTATAATTTTGATCTTAGTCAAGCTAAATTTGTTCTACTCCCATTCTTTGTAGGCCAAGACTTAGATTTTGGGAGCTTGGAATTTTCTGATACTAACCAAGGAACTGAAATAATTGGTAACGGTGACCTTCTAGCGGTTGTAGTTGGAGTTCAGGCTAGTCAAATCGATAATCCTGATCTCTTTCGCGATTCATTATTATTATTCTAATAATTTGTGATTGTCAGGTTCATCTATTTAGTAGTTGCTCTTCATTTATGGGGAAAAACTAACACTATAATTTATTCACAAATATTTTTGGGAAGCTCAATAGTCTGATGGGCTTCTAACTATATTGTTTCTAGACCCGATCATGGGTCTTTTTTTTGCGTTGCTGAATTGAAGTATGATTCCAAATAAATGCTTACGCTTACGTACAGAATATTCCTAAGCATAAGGAACTATAACATCTCATAATTTTAGATAATGAATGAGCAATATATCGGACTATGATCTCCCAAAACCAATCCCAAAATACCTTTTTGAAAGTGCTCTACCGCTGTCCATAGCCAGATTTGTTTTTTTTTACTTGACAAATGTTTCTAATTGATCGAGTTCTCCTACCTCGGGAATTCCTTGTGCTTCCTAGGCATCTGGCAATAATTATCCCACTTTTTTAATCCCAGTTATCACTGTGGTGTGGTTAACTCCTTTAACTCTCTCAATAGCT
Source organism: Moorena sp. SIO4A5 (assembly GCF_010672005.1). Taxonomy (NCBI): domain Bacteria; kingdom Bacillati; phylum Cyanobacteriota; class Cyanophyceae; order Coleofasciculales; family Coleofasciculaceae; genus Moorena; species Moorena sp. SIO4A5. Next base: position 58,853 of record NZ_JAAHHZ010000038.1, read on the forward strand.
CTGAGTCCCATACCATTGACCTATAGTTTTAAGCACTCACGCTGAAGGGATAAATCCAGAGGATTTTGACTTGTAATCTAAGCATTCAGCTATCAGCTTATGGGCTATGGCAGGAAACGGGCAAGATGCCCGTTCCACAAAACGCTTAAAATCATTCCATTATTAAGCAACGCCGAATTTTTTCCCTGTTCCCTGTTCCCTGTTCCCTATTCCCTATTCCCTACTCCCTACTCCCTGCTCCCTTTAAACCAAATGTAAACTAACTCCATCCTGAGAATTAAGCAATAACAACTGAGCCGGTAGAGCCTGTTTAGTCTCACTATTCCAAATAGCTAAACGCGCTTCTAAGGATGACTTCAGCTCCTGAGTCGTTCCAGTTAAATATAGTGCTTCTAAATTAACCGCTTCTACGCCATCAACGGCCTGAATTAATGCTGTTACTTCTGCCGCTGTTACCCCTTGACCAAAGGTACGCTGTTCAAAGGCAAAAGCAGACACTAATAGTGTTTTAACCTCAGATAAAACCAGATCGCTGCGATAACGAGAATCCACCCATATCCCTGCTTGAAGATTAAAGTAAAGGGCTTCATAACTATCAATTTCAACCTTAGACGCTACCGCCAGACGGCGCTGCTGAGCTGGGTCACGAGCAGCATTAATTCCATTGACCAGATTAGTATATAATATAGAATCAGGGCTGACTTGATTGCCATTACGGTCTGCAATGGTAAGGTGAATCAAGGGTAAGTTTTGCCCAATCTCTAAAGTAGCTACCTTGGCTTTACCAATACCAGCAAAGCTACGGGTAAATGTCTCAAAATCTTGCACTGAGACAATGCGCTCCATGGGCAAAATATTGACAGGAGCTTGAGACCGAGCTTGGTCACGGGTTTCTGGAGAAGCTGCTCCGATGGCGGTTAGGGGATTAGTAACATCTACAATTCCCAAGGGTCTGGTTTGCAGAACAGTAAGACTCCCAGCCCCTACTTCCCCATCCAAGCCGATACCACTGCGATAGGTGGCGGTAATATTTTCATCTCCTGTGGGTAGACGAGCACCGCTTTGTCCATCCCCAAAGGTAATGTTAGTGTTGCCATTATCATCAATACGGACAATGTAGGCTTGGCGGCGGTCATCTAAACCATAAAGCGATCGCACTTCTTCCCACACTATATTATTGACCCTTACCTCCAAAGTGGTTTCACTACCGCTAGAGCTACTAGCAGAAATGTAGGTTAAAGGAGGCTTCTGGAGTACAAACTTCTGATTTCCTAAGGTACCATCACCACTACCAAGCACTTCATCCACCACTGTTTCACCATGAGTAGCCTGAGCAACATTAGCATTAATGGTTACTGTGGTGCGGTCGTAACGGTTTTGGAGTGACTGAGTCAGGGTGAGAGTAGAGCGTTGTTGGTTGCTAGAGATAGAGCTAGAGATAGATTTAATCACAACTACCTCATTAATAGTTTCCTCATCGACCGTAGTGGTTTGAGTAATTTGACTTGGATCCTTCTTACCACTGACAACAAGTGTTTTTCCGGTCTCTAGCCCTTCTATCAATTGCTCCAACTCAATTTGATCACCTTCAAGGGGAAGATTTTCTTGAATTGCTGGCTCAAACAGCGCTAACTGTTCACTTTGAGCGAAAACCACTGTTTCACGGAAGCGCTCTGAACCAAACTCGGCCAGATTCTGATTTGAATCCAACTCAAGGCGAGTGATTTTTCCACTCTGTAGGAAATCATCCCGTGCTACAGTAGTTACCTGATTAATTTTGTATAGTTGTTTGCGGCTTGAGTGCATCAGCACTATCCAACTGCTTACTAATATAGTGGAGTAAGTAGCATCAAGATCAATATGGTTGTTTTGAATGGTAAAACCAGGCCATTCTGTTGCCACTAAGCCAGTAAATTTGGAGCCAGCTATAATAGTGTTGTTTTGATAGGTTATAATACACCGAACATCATTACTGGTGAAGCCCGAATTGATCAGCATCCAGTTATTCTCAGGAATTTGGGGTTCCTCGTAGCGAAATACACCCCTGTTTGTGGCTGCAAACAGATAGTGGGGATTATTACTAGTATCAGCAACTAGGGAATAGATTAGGATATCGATTACATCTGTTCTCTCTGGTGTAATCGGCAAACCTGTATTAACGGATTGCCAGTTATTCCGATCATTATTGAAGCGAAACACCCCTTGGTTTGTGCCAGCAAATAGGTAAGTGGTGCCATCGCGCTCATAGGTAACCAAGGAATAGACTACTGTATTAATAACTTCTGTTGTTCTTTCCCCTGTGGTTATTATGATAGTAGGCAAGTTTGTATTCACTACTTCCCAGCTATCCCCATTATTAGTGGAGCGAAACACTCCCTGGTCTGTGCCAGCAAACAGGTAATTTACATTATTGATTACGGCAGTGATTAGGGAATAGACAACAGTACTAGTTAAGCCAGTATTGGTATCCGTATTTGGCAAACCGGTATTCACCGGTATCCAGCTTTTGCCGCTATCGGTAGAGCGAAAAACTCCATCTTCAGTTCCGGCCAGGATAGTTTGTTCAGAGAAAGACGATTCGGAAGAGGAAGAGTAATAAGAAGAGTAAGTAAATAGCGATCGCACAACCGTATTGGGCAAGCTGGTATTCACAGGAGTCCAACTTTCCGAACCCTCTGCTGTGGCGGGAATGCGATGTTCAACAATAGTCAGAGACCCAGTGCCAATGGTTACCCAGCTTTCCCCGCCATCAGTGGAGCGAAACACATTACCACCAGTGGCTCCAGCAAACAGATGGCCTTGAGCGTTAATCGTCAGGGCATGAATATCTGTATTGGTCAATCCTTGGTTAATGGGAATCCATTCCTGACCACCATCGGTAGAGTAAAAAATCCCCTTATGAGTGCCAGCAAAAACCACATCTTGCCAGGTAGCCAAAGCTCGGATATCAGCATTTTTCAATAGACCTGTAGACACGGAATTCCAATTGTTTCCGCGATCGGTAGAGTAAAAAATACCACCTGCGATCGCACTATACTTACGCTTGGTATCATCTGGTAACTCTTTCCAATCGGGAGCATTGCTACCAAATAGGTTAATTTGCTGTCGAAAGGCAAAGACTTGGGGGGATTCGATGCTGGGTTGGTCTGGTGCTGGGGACCAAGTAACTTTGGTGTAACCGTCTTGAGTATTGGGTTCAACGGTTTGTAAGGTCAGAAAATGACTTTGATTGGATGCTGCTGCAGACGGGTCGATCAGTATCAGTAAATTACCAGGTTGGAGTTGGGTATTGATGCCTTCTAGGAATAGTTCGGTAGTGTTACCACTAATTGACTGGGTTTGTTTGACCAAAGGTCGATAAGGTGTCAGGGCATTCCATTGTGCTCTCGCTTCAATCTCCTCAATGGTTTCAAAGGTCTGAGGTAGTTCCCCTTGTCCTGGAACACTTTGAACTTTGGTTCCTTTGGGAACTGTAGCAACGCTAGTCGTACCAGGGGTATCGTCAACGGTGAAAGCTAGGAAAGTACTAGCCGCAACACCAGGATTGAGCTCGTAGCCGATAGTGCGAGTTAATTCCAGAACCGAGAGCCGTTCAGTAGCTGTGTTGAGATACCCTTCATTAGCAATCCGTTCTTGGTAGAAGCTAAGTACATCAACAACAGTAGCTAAGCTATCCAGAAATGCGATCGCAGGGTCATCTCGGTGGCTGGTATTGAGAGTAGCCAGAGGTCGGTTACCTTGGTCTGAGTCATTTGGGGAAGCCGTTTCAGTACGCAGACCTGCTAGCATCCGTTGGAAACTGGTGCCATGGGTGCTAACTCGATAGGCTAATGTGGTTAGGCCAGGGGAATTGTAGTGGGATGTCATATTTATACGGAAGGGAATAGGGAACAGGGAATAGGGAATAGGGAATAGGGAGTAGGGAGTAGGGAGTAGGGAATAGGGAATAGGGAATAGAGCAGTTGGGATTCAAACTGAGTTATTGATTATTGCCAATAAAGCAGTAGATTGTATCTTTTTTGTGCAATGTTACTAATCAAATTATCGCCAAATTGCTATCTCTAAACAACCCCTAATTTTGGTTAGCATATCCTTGTTTTTACTTATCATTATTGACAGGATGCTAATCGCTATCTAGTTGCAATTTTCAAGGATAATCTAGCTATAGAATAGGATAAATTTAAACACCAAACCTGTTAATTAAGGAAAATTAACAGGTTTAAATTCCTACTTCCTACTTTAGGTATCCTAAATCAATTGTGATAATTTTTGATGCCATATTCCCTACTCCCTATTCCCTACTCCCTACTCCCTACTCCCTACTCCCTACTCCCTCTAATCACAAACCGCCTTGTAAATAAAACTGACTTCTGCCATTTTCAGGAGTATCGGGGTTATTATCCAAACGAGCAACAGCTAATGGCTCAATCAAGATTTGACCTGCTGCCAATTCCCCTC
>NZ_JAAHHZ010000380.1:0-4604 GCF_010672005.1 Moorena sp. SIO4A5
TATGGGTACAATTACCAAAGTCGTTGTTTATTCCCTGGGACTTTTCTTTTTCTGTACTACCCCAGTTTTTGCTCAACATACTCAACATAATAGTTCAACTGCCACTAGCCAGCAACAACAGATAGAAACGGTTAATCTACTATCCCTACCAGAGGTATTACCGGAATGGAAAAAAGCCCGGGTTATCTATTTAGGAGAAACTCACAGCAGCCAAAAAGATCATGAGGCGCAGTTAGCGATTATTAAAGCACTAACCCGTGAAAATTCCAAAATTGCGATCGCAATGGAAATGTTCCAGCGCCCAGCTCAAGATATCCTAGATCAATACCTAGCCGGGGCAATCACAGAAGCTGAGTTGGTTAAGCAAAGTGAGTATGAACAACGCTGGGGCTTTCCTTGGGAATATTATGCTCCCCTAGTACGCTTTGCTAAAACTAATCAACTCCCTGTGTTAGCCTTAAATACACCTACTGAGGTCACTCGTAAAGTAGCCCGTAGCGGTTTAGAGAGTTTAACCTCTGCTGAGCAGGAACATATTCCCCCATTATCAGAAATTCGCACAGATAACGCTGATTACCGCAACCTGATTCAGGGATTCTACCAACAACATCACCACGCCGGTCATAGCAATAGTCGCAACTTCGACAATTTTTTCACAGCCCAAGTGTTATGGGATGAAACCATGGCAGAGAAGATTGCTTTGTTTGCCCAAGCTAACCCAGATTATCAAGTAGTAGTGATTGCTGGGCAAGGTCATATTATCTATGACTACGGTATACCCAGTCGGGTTGCTCGACGATTCAATAATCAGTTAGAACAAATTTCCGTTTTGTTGGGTGCTCAGAAAGAGAAACTGGCAGGAGAAAATGCGATCGCAGATTATTTATGGGAACATCCGTTTTGAAGTTAGAAGTTAGAAGTTAGAAGTTAGAAGTTAGAAGTTAGAAGTTAGAAGTTAAAAGTTAGAAGTTAAAAGTTAGAAGTTATAATTCTACATTTTTAATTCTACATTTTCCATTCTTAATTCTACATTCTTAATTCTACATTAAACTTGCCTTATCCCCAAGAAACTCTACCAAAGGCTTAAATACACTCACTAATTCCGGACGTGCTGCAACTAGAGTCGGAAAGGACCGCTGACCGTAATCTTGGCCTACTTCCAAGGGGAAAATTGGCTGAGAATCTAGGGGTACCCAAACTGCCCCAGCTGCGTGAATAATCACCCAAGCTCCAGCAAAATCCCAAATCTTGGGGGTGGCTTCCACTCCTCCTAAGGTGACACCGTTGGCAGTGGCGAGAAAGTTGTAACTGGCAACCCCTAGCATCCGAATTTTGCAGGGGAAGGGTTGCTTCATTACTGAGGTACTACGGGCGCACAGGTTGAAAAAGTGGTTTTGGCTAGGGGAATCCTGGCTGCTGTGGATGGCACGTCCATTCAGAAAAGCACCGTTTTCTACACCTTTGAGGTCTGATTTCCCCAGCCAAAAACCATGAAAAGATTGCTGGACAGGAGCAAAATGAATATAACCAAACACTGGAGTTCCCTGATACAACAAGCCTAAGGAAACCCCCCACAGGGGAATTCCTCTAGTAAAGTTGGTGGTGCCATCAAGAGGGTCAATAATCCAGCACCATTCAGACTCAGGAAATTGGTGGGATGCTTCTTCGCTCAGTACGCCGTGGCTAGGGAAATGAAATGCGATCGCATCTCTAATTTCTTGATCTGCCCACCTGTCCGCCTGGGTCACTAACGTACCATCGGCTTTTTCGGACCCTTGTACCTGACCAAAGTCCTTAAGGTGCCGATTCCCGACACGGTTTGTGGTGTCCTTGGCAAAGTTGAGAATATCTGTCCAAAAATCATTCATATCATGTCCGGTGGTGCGCGGTACCGGACATGATATCATGGTGTCGTTCTCCGGTAAAAACCACCCATCTACCTTAGTTTGTTGAGTTAGTTTGTGGTTTGTTTAACTCTAGACAATCCCCACAGAGCAGGTCAAAGTTGCCGAATATATTAACTATGTACTATTGCTTAAAGGTTAGTTTCCGTTGAACCTTGGCCAATAGGCCACGCTACGGAACTTGGCAACCCTTCAACTTGCCAACCTTCCCTACTCCCTACTCCCTACTCCCTACTCCCTACTCCCTAAAATCCAGATTGATAAATACGATATGAACTTATTCGGTAGTAATCGGCAAGACTTAGCAATACACAAGTGGCAACATCAGTTAGATCAGTTTGTTAAAGCCAATCAAAAAGAATTAGCTGCACTAGCTTGGGGGCTCTTTCTGGAAAAAGGAGAAAGTGATGAGACCCTCGGACTTGACATGAAACCGAAGCCACATTTTGTTTACTGTCCTAGGGCAGCAATAGAAACCCTAAATCGTCAGGTTAATAACCAAATTCAGGAAATTTTGGGAGTGGTGGATGCTCATAAACCTGAGCAGGAAGTTATAATTATTGGCATTGGTAATGGACAGTTGAAACTGATTCAATTTGAACCTGAACTTTCACCACCCGATTGCTTTGAGCAAGTTGGTAAGGATGTCGATCAATTATTAGAAGAATTAGAGAATAAGATGGGTGAAACAATAAAGTAGGGATATACAGTAGGGAGCTCAATTCCGGTTAATTACTTCGTTTTTATTCCCCCTACTCCCTACTCCCTACTCCCTACTCCCTAAAATCCTGGACAAAAGTCCCTCAAACTTCTAGCCAAATTGATAGTGTTTTCTAACATTAGAAAGAATCTTCCAGGTGCAAGACATTCCAGCTGGGAAAGTTACAAAATCTCCTTTGGCAATTTGAACTGGTTCACCGCCATCTGGGGTGACAACTACTTCACCCTCTAGCAAGTAACAAGTTTCTGGATCATCATAAGTCCAGGGAAATTCCGAGACTTCCTTTGTCCAAATTGGCCAATTTGAGACACCTAAGTTATCAAGATGCTCTTCGCTAGGACGTTCAATCAGAATCTTATTGATATTGGTCGGTTTAGACATACTTTTGAGATTTTAACCGTTTTCAGTGGTAAGCTTTCATTTTCATCAAACCAATCAGCTAATACCCATAACCTGATAGCTGATAGCTGACGGCTGAGAGCTGACCGCTGAATGCTTACATCCTAATCATATAGGGCATCGAGCAAAAACTTGGTAATTTTACTTTCCTCCATCGTTGACAAAAGCTTAGTGTCCGCAATGTCTAACTTAGCGCCCGCAGCATGTAAATCATCATCTAAAGCCGTTAGAAAACCACGAGTAATGGGATCGTCCCCCACTTGGGCAAACATCACACCCAGTTCTTCCTGAGAATCCATCTTCTTAGTTGCTGCCACTAGCAATTTGACTAGAGCCATCCGTGGCTTTGGTTCACTATCGAGGATGACGATAATAATGTCACCGTTTGCTTTTGTCTGCTGGCGGGATTTACGGCTAAAGTGATCATCAACTGCAACTTTGAGCGGCTCAACCAGATTGATGCTGTCTGAACCATAGGGCTGCTCAAAGAGGTCAACTAATGCCTGACTAGTGGTGTTGTCATATTTTTGATAGGGAGTAGATGCAATGTAAATAGTGAGTCCGTCTGGATCGAGTTCCTCACATTTCTTTGCCAAGGCGATAATAGACTCCTGAGCTAGCAACCACTGCTTGTCTAGTCCAGGCAGGGTTCCAAAGGTTTTAGAGGCATTTCTTGCCAGAATTATGGTGTAGTCTCGGTTTTGCAATAGGTCTTGAGACACAGTTATCCTCTGATATCCATTTGAATCTTATCGTAAGTTTTCCCAGAAATCCTGATCAGAGCCAATCAGGACTTGGGAGAGTCTGGTTGAAAATGTTCTTTTTCTATAGCTAAGGAGTCGTAAAGAATTAAATTTAACTGTTAAGACTTGAGAGCTTCGGATCTCGGAATAAGGAACAGCAACGGTTTGAGTAACTTTCAGTTTCTTAACACAGTCAAAAAAAATTATAGCGTTTCTCTTAGTAATGAGATCTATAGCAATTCTAGGACTTGTGAGGTACAAATATTTAGGTTTTAGGGAGCAGGGAGTAGGGAGCAGGGAGCAGGGAGCAGGGAGCAGATAAAAGAGAAGAGGCAAGAGCCAATAGTCAAACAATTATGTGTACCTCATGAGTCCTAAAAACGTTATAGCAATTCTAAATCATTTGTAAAATCAGCAAAATCACAATTTTGGCGCTTTGTAGGCAGGGTTTACTGCAACCGTTACCCTTGCATCAATCCATAGGTCTGTTAGTTCCTATGAATCAGGGTAGGCTATTGAATTAAACCCCGCTCGGGTAAGCACTGACTAACATAATTGCGCTTGTGAGGGGGAAAATCAGGATTGTCCTCTGATTACAGCAATTCAACTGATGTTTCCTGATTTTCTGCCCTCCAATACCCAGCAGCTAGTTGAGTCTAGCTCAATTGTTCTTGCTCAAAGTATCCAGCGTCAAGCTATCTCAACTCCCCTGAGCCCACAGGCCATTGCCACAACTTACGTTAATCAGGGTAAGGGTGGCACGCCGATTCTGTTACTCCATGGCTTCGATAGTTCCCTGCTAGAATTACGCCGCTTGCTACCACTGCTGGCTCAGGA
>NZ_JAAHHZ010000381.1:0-4593 GCF_010672005.1 Moorena sp. SIO4A5
GGAGCAGATAATTTGCGCTCGCTGTTGTGTTTTACTCAAGCAGTGCGACTTCATTCGTGGTCTGACCCATTTTCATTGGTGGCAGGCAGCCAAGGCTTAACGATAACTATTTAACCGGATTTGATATAACACACCATTTTTGAATAACTTGCCATAAGCCGGAACTTTCATGGCAACGACTCCTACATTTTTCTCTCGCGCCACTGGTAAAACAGTTTTAGCAAAAGGTCGAGGATGGTGAACATCTGCCGCATTCAGAGAAATTAAGGTAGTATCAAAGGGATAGCGCCGCAACCCCTCTGCAATCACATCCGGTTCATGATGTCCGGTAATGCCTAAATATTTGACAATTCCTTGTTCTTTTGCTTCTTCAAAGGCTTTGATAGCGCCATTAGAACTAAAAATCTGATCTAACGTTTCGTGAAAAGAAACATGATGTAATTGCCATAAATCGATAGAATCAGTTTGAAGGCGTTTAAGCGATCGCTCTAACTCTCGCCAAGCCCCATCTCGATCTCGTTGTGCTGTTTTTGTTGCTAAAAATAGATTAGATCTATAAGGGGGTAATACCTTACCCATATAGTTTTCGCTGGGGCCATAGCTAGCTGCGGTATCAAAATAACGAATTCCAAACTGTAACGCCGCTTCAATTTGGGCGACAGCATCAGCTTCTCGATTCATCTTCGACAAAGGGGTTTGTCCTGCACCTCCCAACCCAAAGATTGGAACTTTCACCCCCGTTTTCCCTAACACTCTTTCTGGCATTGTAGCTGCTGTTGGCAGTTGAATAGCTGCTTTTGCTGACAGTTGAGACTGCTGTTGATGCCATGCTGCACTTCCAACAATACCACCCGCAGCAGCAACACTGGTCACGATAAACTTACGTCGAGTTGTTTTGGGTGTCATCGCTCGCCTATTTTACAGTAGCTTTGCTCATATTTTAGCTTGGTTTTTGCAAGGTAAGCATTCAGCTGAATGCTTAGGTATTAACGTTACGGAAATTACCTCGATGTTGAGTCTAGACGAATCAGATATTATCTTCTATAATAGCTGTCTATCTGTATGTTTATTCGAGAAGTTAAGATGACTTCACCGACTGCAACAATACTGCTGTATTGTCCCGAGCAACAAGGACTTGTGGCCAAGATTGCTAACTTTATCTATTCCCATAGTGGAAACATTATCCACGCCGATCAACATACAGATTTGGCAACTGGAATTAAATCAGGAAAAAAAACTTAAACTTTTGTCCATGTTTTGATGCAGCCCCTCCCTATCAGCGATTGCCTTGCTTTATGAGAACACTAAAAACTCCTCGGATATATTGACACTGTTCCCTATTCCCTATTCCCTGTTCCCTTTTTATATCAATCTTATGTTTACATATCAAATAAAAATACTATATAATCAGAGTAGCTGACGGAATTTTAAATGGACTTTACCTCAGGGCGTCAAGGGTTTTACACAGAAATAAATCAGCCAGATGACCAAATTCATTTGGCAAAAGCAGCGCTTTATATAGCTCAGGAGGAATACCCAGATCTGGCTATTGTTGATTACCTCAATGCCTTAGATGTAATGGCATCTGAAGTAGAGGAGCGTTTGCCTGAGCAACCCTATCCCCTGCGAGTGATTAAGACTCTGAATCAGTATTTCTATGATGACCTAGGATATTCGGGTAATAGGAGTGATTACTATGATCCCGGTAATAGTTTCCTAAATCAGGTAATTGATCGGCGCACAGGTATTCCCATTAGCCTTTCGGTGGTGTACCTGGAAGTCGCTCGACGCCTTGATTTTCCCATGGTTGGTATTGGGATGCCAGGGCATTTCTTAATTCGCCCAGAGTTTGAGCAGGTGGGTATCTTTGTGGATGCTTTCGATGGTGGTGAGATTTTATTTCAACAAGACTGCGAGGAACGACTAACCCAAATTTATGGGCATCCGGTAACGCTACAACCACGTTTCCTAGCACCGGTTAGTAATCGGCAGCTGTTGGCACGGATGCTCATGAATCTTAAATTAATTTACCTCAATCGCCAAGACTTACCGAGAGCACTAGCTGCAGTTGAGCGGATGTTGTTGCTGTTTCCTAATGCACCGGTAGAACTGCGGGATCGGGGGCTGATTTACTCCCAGTTGGGATATTTATCAGAAGCATGCCAGGATTTGGAACGTTATTTGGAAATCCTGCCCCAAGCTGAGGATGCTGATATCATTCGTCGGTTACTTGAACAGATCGGAAATCGGTAGAGGCTTCTATGCATGGGCTTGATTAACCCTAATCCCTAATCCCTAATGACTACACTCACGTCGGTAAATCTCCTCTGCTACTAATTTAAGACGTCTGAGTTGGGCTTTCATATCATTCTCGGTCCATTGGGCAGCAAAGCTGTTGAATCCCCAGCTAACGATGGGGTTGGGAATTTCAAATTCAAAACGGTTGACCAAACGGGTGCCTTGTTCAGCTGGCTGACACTCCCAGCGGTCTCGTCCTTTGAAAAAACCCTGGAACTGCCAAACCACTAACCCTGGCTTGCGGTCGATAACCACACTCTTGAGAGTGGGCTGCAACCAGGGAATGTTTATAATGAACCGCGAGCGACTCCCGACATCAGTACTCCACTGCCCCACTGATTCACAACGCAAAATCGGGTTGAGCCAGCGATGCATTAAGCTCTGGTCAGTGATACAGCGCTCGACAATGGTGGCGCTGGCATTAATTTTAATGGATTGTTCAAAAATTTGGGCGTTTTGCATGTAAAATTTCCACATTATCGAAGAGGGGAGTTTGAGGGGAAAAGAATACCCCGTCCTCTTAGGTCGGGGATGAATTTTCCCCTCAATGGCGTTAATAAGCGAAAAAACTGGGTATCGATCCTACCCGGCTACCCCCGGAACGTTCGCGCAGCGTGGCCAAAGGCCAGGGAAAGTTACGCCCATGGAGTTAACAGCCACTTAGTTGGTTGTGCCTGGGAATCCCCATCCTATAAGGGTTGGGGAGGTTCAATGGACTATCTTGATTACCGTGGCAGCTAGCCACACTACCAGACCACTAGAGTTGTGAGGAGGAAAAATTAATCAAGACTTGATTTTTGTACATCAATTGGCTCTAAATATAAGGGTTACATCTTGAGTGACTGACAAACCTACCAAGAAATCTTTCAGCTCCCGAGTGTCCGACGTCACATCGGGGCAAATGCCGATTCAACACTCCATCAAGTTACCCAGCCTAATTTAGGGAGTAAGACCCCCTAAGCTAACTAGTTGACTGCGTCGGCAACTATGGGTAAATTATATCAGCACTCCTGGGTCAAGATTTGTCAGTTAGGCAAGATTAAGCCACATCTGTGGAAAATTTGAGGAGTAAAACGTTCTCGATGAACATCTCAACCTTTACTTTTAAATCTTCTTGTCGTACCTTCTGCTCAAGGTTCTTTTAAGTCAGCACCCTCCTCTGAAGAGACCAGGCTTAGATAGCCTGCCTTCAGGTAGCTGACCAGCCTAAGACCTTGACCCAAGGGGTTGCCCTTACAGTAAAGGATCTACGTTGTTGGCAAGTGTTAAAGTTCCTACCTTGGGGTACTTTGCCCGCTCCAAGCTCTAGAACCGAGTCGTTAAACACTTAGACCAGGGGTAAGACAGTGCGGTTCGGAAAGTACCGACCAACAACGTTGGCCAGGCAAACCTTACCTTGTGCAGCAGATAAGGCGATTCCGGCTTGAACTGGAAAGCACAATAACTGCACCTCTTGTTGTCCAGCTGTTTTTGGGACGGCAGCCTATACCGCCGCGTCGCGGGTCCTCTGGGGTCACCAGAGGCGCAGCTTCCCCGCTCCCAAACTTATCTAGTTGAGACGATAATACCGTGCTCCTCACCAGACCACAGTAGTCACAAGGAACTTAAGGAACTTAAGAAACTTAGGGTTGCCTGTGACATTGGACAATTTAAGTAAGAACAAAGACTATGAATGGAACTTGGGAAGGTATCTTCCAAATTGTAGGAGTGGGTGTGCAGCCATCGGCACACCTGGTTTTAGCCCAGACAGGAGTTCCCGCATTAGACCAAGTTTTGGCAGATGGGGGAACCACCTTACTGAATGTGGTTAAAGCGATCGCAATCTTAGTCATTGGTCTTATCCTGGCTAAGATTGCTGCTGGTATTACCAAAGCAGTAATGAATCGCACCAATATTGACAACAACATTGCTCAGTGGGCTACTGGCGGTCAGCCAGGAACCCAGCCTCCTCCAATTGAGCAATGGTTATCCGGCTCGGTTTTCTGGATTATCATCGTTTTCACGGTCGTAGCGGTTCTAGAAACCCTCAAGCTAGATACGGTTTCCGGACCCCTGAATAGTTTTCTAGACACCATCCTTGGCTTCCTCCCCAGTGTCTTTGGTGCTTTGATTCTCTTGGGTGTTGCCTGGTTACTAGGAACTATCGTCAAGATGATAGTAGTCAGAACCCTCAATGCATTGAATATCGATCAGCGCTTGGGTGAGCAAGTCGGCGATGCTGGCACTAGTCAGTTCTCTCTGGCTCAAACCATTGGCAATGCCCTGTACTACTTAATCTTCCTACTGTTTCTGCCA